>DASZJS010000310.1:0-8340 GCA_035947935.1 Gemmata sp.
CAACCGAAACAATAGGTTATCGGAAGTATGATAACAATAATCAGCATCATCCAACTACCGATCCTTGTTCCTCTGCGCTTTGCTGTCTCGCTAACTTCTCCCCCCTCTTGCTCGCCGGTTCCGTCGCTGGCCCTTGCTCCCTTATATCGTAGCATCCAGCCGGTAGGGTTCGACCATCGCCGCAACCTTGCTCCCTGCCATCGGCGGGGGCTTTGTCGTTGGGGGGAACAGGTGAAAAGAGGAATGCCCGCGAGTTTTACAAGCGGGCATTCTCTGTGCGATGGGTTGCTGGCATTGCTCTGCTTGGCTTTGCGTTGGGCCGCATAACATTGCGATCCTGGCATTGCTTCACTTCGCTTAGCTTCGCGATGGCCTGCATACCCTCGCGATGGATTACTGAAGTTAGCCTACCAAAAAGTTCATCCATCGGCCAAATCCTTCAGGTCGTCAATGCGACCCGCGAGCTCCACCCGATGAGGTGGGCTTTGTCGTTGACGGGCTAATCCTATCGGACTTCCGATTTAATCGATCAAGTCGCGAACCGGGAGTAGGTGCGAGTGTCCCTCATTCAGCGAGCGAATCAGAGGAAACCCCCGGTTCGCCCACCTTACAGGATAAATCCTGGCGGACACTGACGGAAACTGTAACGCGTGAGAGTGCCTGTTTTCCAAGCAAAACGGACGGCTCTGGACAGTGACGAACAGGACTATTTAGGTACAGCCCGTACCCAACACTGGAAGCGTACAAACTCAATTAATCTGCGGGCCGCAGGTTCAATTCCTGCCTCATTCAGCAATGAGTGGGTAGCTCAGTGGTAGAGCAGCAGAAAAAGTTCAACCGCGTCCCAAACTTGTACGGGCTTATTTCTCGAACACTTGGAACCAACCCGTATCCGACACCAAGCGGCGTACACACTTTTCGGTCTCAAAAACCGATAATTGGGCAACCGATTCGTGGGTTCAAATCCCACCTCCTCCACTTTCATGGGGGAGTGGCTGAGTGGTTCAAGGCATCTCCTCGCAAGAGGTAAAAGTGTCTTCGTAAGAAGACTCGCCGGTGGAACTCATACGGGTGGATTTTAAGGCCGCTTTAGCGGCCGTTTTCGTTCGTGCATCACTATTTCACAGGAGGGTTGTGCGATGACCCCAAAGACCACTGAAGCCGATCTTCGGCTGGGTATGCTGAACAGCCTACTGACCTGCCCACACCGGCAGCTTGGGCTCGTCCACCCTCTGCACGCCGAACTGGTCAAGCAGGATCCGCGGTTCTACGTCCGCCTTGCTGCCTGGTATGCCGACCACGGCGATGTCCGCGACCACAAGGAAATGTTTACCATCACCCTTGCGTTGAGCGATTTCGTTGGTCACAGGGATGTCGGGCTCGCCATGCTGCGAGAACTGCCGCCGTATCAGGTTGGTCGGGTTATCGATTTCATCCACGGCCGGAAGGAAAAGGTGGTTGTTGAAGTCGATGCGCCGCAGGATGGTCTGCCAGCCAATGCCCTCCAGCGGAAGGTCGAGCGGAACACCGGGAAGGGAAAGAAGCCTGGGAAGCCAAAGCTCAGCGAAGGTGGAACCGTCACCCTAACCGATGAGTTCGGGCTGTTTCGGAATGTCCCGCGCTCGGTTAAGACCGAAGTCATTCGGTATCTCCGGGAGCGTGAGGCCGATGCTCGTTGGTTCGATGCGACTGCGCTCACCGCGCGCAAGACGCTCAAGCGTCTCTACGCGCTCCTGCACGTGAAACCAGGACCGCGGGCTCAGGCAGTGCTGTTCGATGAGCAACCGCCCAAGGGTTCGAAGCTCGCTGGCCTGAAGGAACTGGCCAAGGCCGAGAAGCCAGAGGAGCAGGCCCGGCTCATCGCTGCGCACGATATCCCGTTCCGGGTTGCCATTGGGCTCGTGAAAGCCGTCAACCCGGCCGTGCTGCGGGCACTCATCGAGCGAATGTCGCCGCAGGAGATCATCAACAACCTCGACATGCTTCGGAAGCGGGGCGCGTTCGAGGATGCTGATGCCAAGGCACTCATCGAGCAGAAGCTGGATGCTGCCAAGACGGCAACTCGCGTGAGCGCGTACAAGGCCGAGAAGGCGTTGGAGCAGGTAACTGTGTCGGCAGCCGTTCGGCAGAAGCTCGAAGCCGTTGCAGATGCCCAGGTGAAGTCTCGGGGTCGGATCGCCCGTCCAACTGCGCTCCTCATCGACAAGTCGGGGTCGATGAGCCAGGCCATCGAGATCGGCAAGCGACTCGGTGCCCTGCTTGCAGCGATCGCCGACCGGGAACTCTACGTGTATGCGTTCGATTCGATCGCATACCCGGTTGAGGCAGCCGGACCGGAACTGGCTGCCTGGGAACGGGCGCTCACCGGGATCACCGCAGGTGGCAACACCTCGATTGGTGTCGGAATCGAGCAGTTGCGGCGAAAGAAGCAGTTCGTCGAGCAACTGGTCATCGTCACGGATGAGGGTGAAAACGCCGAACCGCGTTTTGTCCCAACCTTGTTGAAGTATCGGGAGGAGTTGAAGGCGGACCCGGCTATTTGCTTCGTCAAGGTGAGCGGGGCAACCACGCAGCTGGAAGACGAGTGCAAGAAGGTCGGACTCATGACCGATGCTTACCAGTTCAACGGGGACTACTACGCGCTACCGAATCTCGTCCCGCTGCTCGCCCGACCGAGCAAGCTGGAACTGCTTCAGGAGATTCTGGAATACCCGCTGCCTGCGCGGCGGGAGAAGTAATCTCGTTTCGTTGAGCGTGGAGAGTGAAAGCCAAATGCAGGCCATCTTTCACTTTCCACGCTCAACTCTTTACTGAAGCGCGCCCACAATAGGCGCATTGGTATGAACGTCCTGTGAATGGGCGTATTGTAGCATGGGGCAATCTGTGGGTTTCCTCACTCGTCGGGAGACCCCCGTGATGGCAGTGCATACTCCTATTGCCGAAATGGATGAAGCCGTGGATTCAACGGGGGGTCGGACCTCCACGGGTTACAACGTCGATCGCATCATCCCGTTGTCGGTGGGTGGCGCTGATCTGACTTCTTACATGCATGCGATTGCTTTTGACAGCAGATCATCGGCTCTGGCACCATTACTATCATCCCTGGAGATAAGGTTGCCATGGAGATTTTTCAAAAGCTGCTTGTTGGCAAGTTCAGCCTGAAAAACGGGTGCCACGCCAATGATGGGGAAATCCTTACCTTAATACCGCGGAAGGAAATACCGAAAAACAAAGATGTTGCCCACTACTTCGTGAGCGTCCGGGACTCTGGCATTAAGTCCAAATACGGTTGGGTCGAAGAGGCCAAACCCTTTACCATCGAGGATTTCATACGGACTCAACTCAGTGCCCGAGAAATTGGCGAACAGGAGATGGAACACATTCGGATAATGCTGTCGTCCATTCAAAAGCTCGTGCCAGGAACTCCTGTAACGCCGTCATATGTCGTTCGCGGCGTAATTGAAAAGAGAACCGATTTAATTGTGCATAAGGTGTTTTTTTACCATCCAAAAGATTGATCAGAATGTATTGGCGACCCGGTCGAGCGAATTTGATGTGTGTACCATAGTTTTGCCTCGAAGATCTCGAAGAGTGCTGAAGTTCGGCACGTGTTCGCATTGGTCGTGTGCGTCACGTGTACTGCCCCTTCTGGATGATGGCACAAACCGACCACCACGCATTTTCCACATCCTTGGTCGGTTGGGGTTGCGCCCACACGTGGACCAGGGCTAGTCGGATCGCAACTACCCTAGTGGCGAGAACAGGGAAGTAGGGGATCGGTCAGCAAATACAAATCACGAGTTTGTTTATAATTAAAGTGATTATTATAGGGTGATTGGGTATGTGTCGAGGGGCTTTGACACATGACGAAATTTGACAGCGACTGGTGTTTGAATCTGTAATTGGGATGGAAAACGCCTTTTCAAAGTGCCAAAACACATCCTCGCAATCTTGTGAGATTACTGACACCGCTGACACCGCTGGCACTAATCCGCCCTACCCGAGGGTCGCGGTTTTACCCGGCTTCAGATCGATAATCTGCAGCTCAATCTTCCGGTTTCCTTTCCACTCGTTAATTCTCGGTGTGAAGGCGATGCAGCAATCCCCGTTTCCACTTGTGAGTTCTTCCAGACGGTCGGCCATGTTCCAGGCAACGCAACGCATCGTGGTTTCCCCCTGGCGCACCCGGAAATCCATATGCTTCTGAACTTCACCCGTTCCGATCAGTCTGGCACCCTCCGCTTTCAGGCCCGAAGCCAGGAACTTCGGCTTGGGGTTCCCCGCACCGTATGGTTCGAGCTTGTCCAGATCCTTCAGCAGACTGAATGTGAGGGCCGAGAGCGGAACTTCTGCATCGAGGATCAATCGAGGTGCTGGCGCACCACCGGGGAAGTGATTGGCGACATAGGCGTGGAAACGGTTTCGGAAAGCCGAGATTCGATCGATGCGAACTTTGAACCCCGCAGCCATCGCGTGACCGCCGTGCCCCTCCAGGAGTTCATCGCACGCCTGGAGAGCGGTATGCAAGGCGAATCCTGGCACGCTTCTTCCACTCCCCGTGGCAACCTCCTCCCCGGCAGTCGCAGCGATTACTAGAGCGGGTTTGCCGTAATGGTCCACTAATCGGCTGGCCACGATTCCCACAACACCGGCATGCCAATCGAGAGAACTCACAACCACGGCTGGATCTTTCGCATGATCCCGGTCCACGAGTTCCTTGGCCTGTTGTGTGTATTTCCGTTCGCGGGCCTGGCGATCGCTGTTCTGACCTTCCAGAACCTTGGCGAGTTCGGCAGCAGTGGAAACCGAGTTCGTCGTCAAGAGTTGGACAGCCAGGAGAGCGCATCCGAGTCGACCAGCAGCATTGAGCCGGGGGGCCAGACGAAAGCCAACATCTTCGGAGGTGATGGTATCTTCGGGCTTCACACCGGCCGCTGCAAGTAACGCTTTCAGACCCACCGAAGGATGCGTGCGAATTCGTTCCAACCCGTGCCGGACCAGAATCCTGTTTTCGTCGCGGAGCGGAACCACATCGGCCACCAGACCGAGCGCAGCCATTCCCACGGCATCGAGCAATAGCTCTCGCAAGTCTGGAGCAACCCTATCGGACCCGCTTGCCCGCTGGGCGATTGCCCAGGCCAGCTTGAATGCCACACCAGCACCGGACAAATCTCCGAACGGATATGTGGAACCCGGAAGACGTGGATGAACCAGTGTTGCAGCGATCGGAAGAAGAGGGCCATCGAGCCCCGTTTTCATTTCGTGGTGATCGGTGACAATTAATTCCAGCCCCAGTTCTTTGGCGACCTCTGCTTCCGCGAGGCTGGCGATACCACAATCGACGCTTACCACAAGGGAAACCTCCGAGCGAACGAGTTCCCGGAGTTTCTCCGAGTTGAGCCCGTATCCTTCGGAAAGCCGGAGCGGAGTGTGGAACTGAACGTCAGCACCGAGCTTGTTCAACAGCCGAAGCAGAATGGATGTGCCGGTCACACCATCGACATCATAATCGCCATAAATGCAGATTTTTCGCTTGTCGATGATGGCTTTGGCGATTCGCTCGGCCGCCTCCGTCACCCCAGGCAGCGTCTGAGGTGAGTGGAGCCCATTCAGCGGACAATCCAGAAAGCGGCGAGCAGCAATCGGGTCTGAAATCTCCCGATTCAGAAGTAACTGGGCAACCACCGGCGATACTCGCACAGCGGCAGCAAGGCGGTTGGTCGCAGTCTGGTCGCTTGAGAGCAGGTGCCAAACCTTTTCCGTGCGGGCCACAAGCGGCACTCCAGAGTGTGTTCAATTTGAGGTTGGTTTCCCATCTCTCTGTTAGAACGGATGTCCACCGTCACGACAAGGGCAACAGCAGTTCGACACCAGTCCTCCACACCAAAATCGTTACAGATGGCGAATCCCGCCAGGTCCGCATGCGCTATGCGTGAAGATTTATTGGCGTTGCTCAAGTTCTCGGACTCTCATGCCTTCCCAGTGAAACCGCAACCTTAGCCCTCTCAACACCACAGATTCCTTGTTCCAACTTCACGATTTCATAATGCTCGCGTCGATTTCAACTAGCGGGAAGATCGTTGGCCCGATTGCCGGTGCCCACTAACCCACCAAGGAGGAACTCTCACGTGAACGCAGCGTTACTTGTGATTTCGTCAGCTCTGGCTGCTGGTGGGGATGTGGTCCCGGCCGGAGCCTGGGGCGATGCCCCACTCGTTGTCCAGGCTCAGGGATGCGGAAACTGTGGACCAACGGTAGCCTCGTCCTGCGGATGTGCCAAGCCTAGCCTACTCGATAAGTTGAAGGCCCATCTCGCTCCAAAATCGTCTTGCGGTTGCGCTCCCGCGCCAACCTGCGGCTCCTGTGGGACAGCTTCTTACCGTCCCAACCTGATGGATAAGATCAAGTCCTGGAGCTGCAAGAAGCCCTCCTGTGGCTGCGGGCCAGTTGCGAGCCCCTGCGCCACACCAGGCGCTCCCGTTATCGCCCCGACAACGCCGGGGACAACTCCACCTAAGGATATGCCGAAACTCAAGGAAGTTCCGAAGACTTCTGGCAACACGGGATCGTTGTCGATTCCGCCCGTTCCAACTGCTCCCCAGATCGCCCCAAACCCAACGGCGATTCCTGCGGTTCCTGCTGCTCCGATCTCCAATGGAGCCACTCCAGCGGCTCCTCCGATCACCCCAAGTACTGTGGGTCTTCCGGCGGTTCCGGTTGCTCCGATTTCCAATGGAACCACCCCGAGTGGCAATAGCCCATACTGAACTGTGTGGGAGGGTTAGTTTGAGACGAGTTGTAGCGTCACCAACCGGATCCTACCCGGAAACGAACGCGAGCAAAGTTTCTTTTGAGTCTCGCGTTTGTAGTTGAGTAGGACTCTGGCCATGGCAACAGTAAACCACGACCCGCACTCATGAGATGGAGGTTTTGATTTGCAGGCGAGCGGGGAAAACCGCATAGATCTGCAAAACTGACCAAAATCCCGACAGTCATATCGCCTCATTGATCGATCGTCAGATCGGTTGGCATACTACTTGGGTAGCCAACTGATCGGTTTTTTTTGAGAAGACTCCGCAGTAGCCCTTCCACGCTTTCAAGTCGCCATTAGGATAAGCTTGGGGGCGTCAGCGGAGGCGTTGGGGCGGGCACCGGGGCGGGTGCCCAGAAGAGAGAACACGGATGAACGCGGTAACGGCGGGGCCGGGGGCGGAGCTGGCCAACAAGATCGCACGACTCGTTGAAGAACGGGGCTGGAATCAGGAAGACTTCGCCAGAATCTCACAGTTGAACCGGCACACAGTCCGGCAAATCCTCCACAGTGGACCGAAGCGGCGGCTTCGCAACACCACCGTCGGCCAGTGCGCGGAAGCACTCGGTTTGACGGTGAGTGAACTGCGAAACCTTCCGCTCGATCGTCTTTTGCCGCGGATGCACGGCAAACCTCCCGCAGATGAGGAAGCGCTGAAACTCCTCTATGAGCGGGCAGCACTACCGGATCTCGTCAACTGGATCGAGCGAAATCGCGACCGTGCAGCGGAATTGCGGCCGGACGAGATTCAGGAACTGCTCGACATGCAGACCCCCGGTGGTCCGCTCGAAAAGTTCGGGGTTGAGAACTGCGTGGAAATGATCGAACGCCGCCGGAGACTGGTGTGTCAGGTGAAGGAAATCGCCGGGACCGAATACATCGAATTGCTGGAACAACTGATCCAATTGATTTTCGAGAAGGTGAAACCTCGACGCGGGTAAAGCCCAGATTACTGCATTCGCGCTACACCTTGAATGCCCCTTCGTAGCACGGGGACAAGAGACATAGGACAACAGCCGAAACAATGCCTCCACAATGGCCAGCCATTGGAGCAGCGGCCTCCTCTTTCACCTGCACCAACGGTGTGCTTCTCTAATAATCCAGGCACTAAGCCACAACCAATCCTTATTCCTTTTTCTTCTCAGCAGGTTTGATTCGCACATTCCGGAAGGCGATAGGTCCGTGATCGCACTGGAGCATCAAGGGCCCTGAGGCGGTTTCCTTCTTTGTCCAGTTTGACCCGGTTGGGGTTTTTACATCCACATTCTCGTGGATCGCTTTGCCGTTGAGGACTGCTTTCACCATCACCGCATTGGTGATCTTTTCCCCTTTGATATCCACTCGTGGCGATTTCCAAACAGCATCAAGCGTTTGCCACTCTCCCGCAGGCTTGGAGGCATTCACTTTCGGGCCGATGCCCTTGTCCAGATATTTGTATCCCATTGAGGCATCCGCACGGGGGTAGATTCCGCCCATATCCTCTCCCGTGAGGGTCTTCTTGCCAAAACTGTCGAGAATTTGGATTTCAT
>DASZJS010000311.1:0-4950 GCA_035947935.1 Gemmata sp.
TGCCCGCCCTCAAGCCGACAATCGCAGTTGCCTCCTTGCGGGATGAGGACGATCGCCGGATTCATCAGATTCGCACCACCGTGGTCACCAGCATTAACAACATGCCGATTCGGGTGGAGGATCTGATCGATGCTGGGCCGCTCCGATACGCCCAGGAAATTGGCATGAAGGGGGTGGTTGTCGGCAATCAAACCCGACTTGGTCGCGTCAGCCTGAGTCGCCCGAAACGCGACGCCGAGAACCGGATCATGAAAGACAAGGATGGGAATGTTCTTTGGAACGATGAGGAAGAAAAAGTTCAGTGCATCGTTCTGCTCCGCAAGGGCGAAGACTCACTTCCTGCACTCAAGGACGTGCAGAAGAAAGTGGCCGAATTGAACGACCCCGCAAGCGGGATCGTTCTTCCGGGCGTGAAGATCGAACCCTACTACGACCGCACCGACTTGATCGGCCTCACGACCGAGACAGTTCGCGAGAACCTGGTTCTCGGCATGATCCTCGTGGCCATGATCCTGCTGATGTTCCTGGGAAATGTCCGAGTCGCTCTCATTGTAGCCATCAACATTCCACTCGCTCTCATGTTCGCCTTCGGCGTTCTGTTCGCGCGGGGCAAGTCGGCCAATCTTCTGTCGATTGGAGCTGTCGATTTCGGCATCATCATCGACTCGACCGTCATCATGGCCGAGAGCATTTACCGCAAGCTCACCTCGGGCGAACACTCCGACTGGGATGTCAAACAGCGAATCCTCCAGTCGAGCGGCGAGATTCAGCGTGCGTTGCTGTTCTCGACGGCCATCATGGTGTGTGCCTTTATCCCACTGTTTGCGATGACGGGGGCAGAAGGGCAGTTGTTCGGTCCTATGGCCGATACCTACGCCTTCGCACTGGGTGGTGGGTTGATGCTGGCGGTTGTGCTTACTCCTGTCCTGTGCCGATTCGTCCTGCGAAACGCCAAACAAACACCGGACAACTGGCTCGTTAGAACCATGAAGCGGCGATACCTCCGGAATGTGGAGCGATGCCTCCGGTATCGCTGGCTTTTCCTCGCGTTTATGGGCACGCTGGTCGGCTTGACTCTCTGGCAACTTCCGAACCTGGGTCGGGAGTTCATGCCTGAACTGGAAGAGGGAAACCTGTGGGTTCGCGGGATGTATCCCCGGGGCGCATCGTTGGATGTGGTGGCCGATGGGTCGAAGGAAGCGCGTGCCGTGATGCGCAAGTATTCGGAGGTCGAAGCGATCGCCAACCAGATGGGTCGTCCGGATGATGGAACAGACCCGGAGGGCTTCTACAAGTCGGAGTTTTTCGTTCCCCTGCGTCCCCGATCCGAGTGGCCTGCCGTCAGGAAGCAAGAGGGGTGGGCCTCGATCTTTACCGATACCCGGCCCCGAACCAAGAACGAGTTGATTGCTGAAATGACTGCCGGGTTGCGAGCGGCAACTCCCGGCGTAGACTGGAACTTCTCCCAGAACATCCGCGACAACGTCATGGAATCGATCTCCGGTGTCAAGGGCGATAACTCGGTCAAGATCTTCGGTCCGGATCTGGGTGAACTCCAGAGACTGGCCAAACTTGCAGCCGAGCAACTCCAGTCGATCCCGGGTGTTCGGGATGTTGGCATCCTGGAAGTGATGGGACAATCAAACCTGGAGATACCCTGGGACTCCGATAAGTGCAAGCAGTGGGGCGTGACGGTGGCCGATCTTCAGAACGTGATCCAGACCGCTGTTGGGGGACAGGCATGTTCCACCATGATCGAAGGAGAGAAGCGGTTCGATATCACTCTCAGGTGGCCAGCCAAGTTGCGGGATAACGTCCAGGCAATCATGGATATCCCCGTGGATGTGATTAACAACCAGGTGGCATCCCAGTACCAGGCCGTCGTCCCATCCACCCGACAGACCAACCAGGCCGCCGGGCTCACCGTCAGTGGATCGAATGCCCCCGGCTTCTCAGCTACGGGAAGTCAAAGCAACGCCACCAACAACTACCTTGCTGCAACCCCCCGGCGGAAACTCGGTGATCTGGTGACCCCGCTCGACGATCGTGGGGTGCAGAGTCCGGAAGGATCGTTCATCCGTCCCGGTGCATCCATGATCTTCCGGGAACAGGGCAAGCGGATGATTGCGGTGAAGTTCAGCGTTCGTGGCCGAGATCTTGCCAGTGCCGTGGCTGAAGCCCGGGAAGCGACCGATCCTTTGATCCCACTTCCGTACCGGACAGAGTGGAGTGGGGAATTCGAGCAAATGAAGGATGCCGAGGGTCGGCTGATGCTCATCATCCCATTGGCCCTGATACTGATCTTCGTTCTCCTCTACATGGCGTTCAATTCGCTCCTCGATGCAGTGGTTGTCCTGTCGAACGTCTTTGCGCTGACGATCGGCGGGATCTGGGCATTGCTCCTGACCGATACGAACTTCAGCACGTCGGCAGCGGTCGGGTTTGTTTCGTTGTTTGGGGTGGCCATCATGGGTGGACTCCTGATGGTGTCGTACTTCAACCAACTTCGGGCGCAAGGCGTTCCATTGGAGGAGGCAATCCGTCAAGGAGCTGAGAAGCGGATTAGGCCCGTTGTCATGACAGGTTTAACGGCGATCCTCGGATTGCTACCGGCAGCGTTAGCGGTTCGCCCGGCCTGGGACGAGACGGGAAGTTTCCGGTGGATCGAACCGATCGGCGTGCAAACGCAGCGGCCCCTGGCGATTGTGGTGGTCGGCGGGATGCTGATGTCGCTACTTCTGACGCAATACCTGATGCCGGTACTCTACAGCTTCTACGGTCATCGAGAACCACCGGCTGGCTCGGGAGATATGGCACACTGATTCTTGGTCTTGCAGGTGGGTCGAGACCTGCACAAAGCAGGACGAGGCCCACCTATGCCATTACCCGAGCTTGTGAACCATAATCCTGTTGTGCCCGACGGTGACAATCTCCTTGCAGTCATCGGTCAGGTCAAAGTCGTGGACGTGCATCGCCAGCTTCTCTTGCCGAAGTGTCTTCTTCGCGGTGACATCGTGGAAGAGCAGAAAACCTTCCCCGGCCCCTCCGGCTCCCAGGAGCCAGGAGCCATCCGGAGCCCATGCCAGCCGGTTCACGATTCCCGTGAACTTGTCGCCGGGAAACTCGGCGATCTGCTTGGCACTTCTCCAGTCGAACACCTCGATCCGACTCTTGGCTTCCAGGTGGTCGATGTTTCCGATCTTACCCGTCCCACCGGCTGCCAGTTTCGTGCCATCTGGCGAGAAGGCCAGGGAACGAACGCCGCCGATTGAGTGGAGGCGTTGCGTGGGATCCCAGGTGTACATCACGGGAGCTTCGCAAGCTCCCAGTTCCTTGCCGGTCTTCACATCCCACACCACGATATGTCCGACTTTGTCGGCGGTTGCGAGATACTTGCCATCGGCTGAAAACGTCACGGCATAGAGCATGGAGGTGTAGTTGGTCGGGGTCATCTCCTTGTGTCCACGCAACTCGTGAACGATCTTGCCGGTCGCGGCATCCCACACCCGACAGACCATGTCATCGGCAACGCTGGCGATGAGTTTCCCATCCGGGGATGCGATCACCTTGCGAATCCACTTGGAGTGAGCCTCGACCGTCCGAATCTTTTCACTGGTGGTGATGTCGCACCAGATCAGTTTGCCATCGTAGCCGCCGGAGACGAGGTTAAGACCGGCCAGGGCGACGCCAGTAACGTAGCTCTCGTGGCAATAGAGTTCCTTCGGCTCGAACTTGGCAGCCGAAAGGTTCGCTGCGTATACCTTGAAGTCCGAACCGCCGAAGTACACGGTATCGGTGTCCTCAAGCCGGGCAATCGCGAACGCGATCACCGGGCGGGGGAAGTCCTTGATCTGCTTCAGCGTATCGGGGTTGGGAGCTTTCATGGCGTTGTGGATGTGGGGTTAGGGTGGGTATCGGAACCAAAAGTCATTGGCGTCTCCGCCGTATTCACCGAGTCGCAAGATCGGCAGGCCAACAAGACCCATGAAATCGGGATGATCCTGTGCCACAGCCGACGCGGCAGCATCGCTTCCATAGCCTTCAACAAACTCGACAAGATCCATCTCCGGACAATAAAGACGAAGCCAACCCCCGCGAAGATCCCCGAAATTACTGTCCAGGTTCGTCGTTCTACTGAACGTCAACCGAGCCATCAGGTCGGCGCGGATAATGATTGCCAATGGGCAACCAGTGTCGGCGACAAAATCGAACTGGTGCGTCGATCCATCTGGAGCTTTGAACCCGAGACGAAGCCAGGAACGGATGGATCGGCCTTTGTAGGGGTGGCGCTGTTCGGCCATCGCGAGCCTCGGCGCAGATTAGACGATCATTACGACTTCAGGCACAAAGACGCCGGCTCGAACAACCATGACATCCCGCGGATTCCACCCAATCTCGGCGAGTTTCAAGAGCATTGCGTCGAAGGTCTCGGCGTCCGCGATAACCTGTCCGTTGCCGATCGCGACAAATCGGTTCAATGGATACTTCTCAGCGATTTCATGCTTGAGCCGGTGGTAGGCGGCTTGGTTGACTGTCTGTTCAAGGTCCGATGTCATGTAAGTCCTCCGGGTTGGTAGCCAGTATCATCCTACCACCTCTCGGTTACTTCAACACAGCCTTGATCTCTTCGACGCCGGGGTTCACGAGTGGGATTGGGCGGCTGCCAACGTAATAGTTCTTGTGTGGGTTAATCCCGAGCGCGGAGTAGATCGTGGCAAACAAACTGCCTGCATCCACTTCCTCAGCGATCACCGTATTCCCCTTCGGATCGCTCTTGCCGTAGACCGAACCGCCCTTGATCCCGCCGCCAGTGATGGTCGAACTCCAGGCGCTGGCGAAGTGGTCGCGGCCGAGGCTGGCGTTGATGCCAGGGGTCCGACCGAACTCGGCAAGCGTCAGGATCATCACGTCATCGAGCAATCCCCGTTCCTTGAGGTCATCGATCAGCGT
>DASZJS010000312.1:0-6523 GCA_035947935.1 Gemmata sp.
CACGCGTGCACGCGTGGGCAATCAATGCTTTGGCGGATTCTCCCTCCCCGTCGTTCAACGCCCCGGTTACACTTTCTAATAACGACCATCCCGCTTGAAGGAGTCGGAGATGCGGTTGCTGCCCCGCTTTTCCGTTATCGCACTATTGATTGCGTTGCTGCTTGTGCCCAACGCACAAGGTGCCGATCTGCCCGGTGACTGGGCTTATCGCCCGGCTCATCGACCCAGTGTGCCCCAAATCCCGAACCAAAAGCCACCGACTACCAACTCGATCGATGCTTTTCTTCTCACCAAGTTGGATGGGAAGAAACTGACGTTCGCGCCCGAGGCCGATCGCCGCACGCTGATTCGACGGGTCTATTTCGACCTGATCGGTCTGCCCCCAAGCCCAGAGGAGATCGAAGGATTTCTCGCCGACAAATCGCCGGATGCTTACGAGAAGCTTGTGGATCGTTTGCTGGCATCGCCACGGTATGGCGAAAGGATGGCGGTCTGGTGGCTCGATGTGACTCGATTCGCGGAAACCGATGGTTTCAAGGCCGATGATCCCCGCCCGAACGCCTGGCGGTATCGGGACTACGTGATCCAGTCATTCAACGCCGACAAACCGTTTGATCGCTTCGTAAAGGAGCAACTTGCCGGGGATGAACTCTTCCCGGACGATCTGGATGCCGTTGTTGCCACTGGATTCCTCCGTCACTTTCCCGACGAGTACAACGCGGTGAACGTGGAGCAGCGGCGACAGGAGATCCTGAACGATATCACCGATACAACCGCCGCCACTTTCCTCGGGATCACGCTCGGTTGCTGCCGGTGCCACAACCACAAGACAGATCCGATCGCACAGAACGACTACTACAGGTTCCAGGCATTCTTCGCGGGGATGTGGCCGGTGGAGGCACTTCTACTGCCTGAGGACAAGAAGACTGAGTACCAGGTGGCTCAGACCGCATGGGAAACCAAAACCGCCGGCCTGCGAGCGGCGATGGCGAAGATCGAGGAACCATATCGGACGAAGGACAGCCAGAAACAACGAGGTCGCTTTCCCGACGAATACGCGAGCTTACTCGATATCCCTTTCGACACACGAACGCCGCTGCAAAAGCAGATTGCCGCGATGGTCGAGAAACAAGTGACTACCCGAACGGGTGACGTGTCGAAATCGATGAAGCCGGCCGAGAAGGGTGAATGGGATCACCTGCGGACTCAACTTGCGGAACTCTCGAAGGACAAGCCGCGTGATCCACCTCGTGCGATGGCTATGACCGATCTGCCCGTTTCCCCACCAACGAAGCTGCTCAAGCGCGGAAACTGGCGAAATCCCGGCGAGGAACTTGAGCCAGGGTTCCTCGCGACGATCGATAGCCGCGATGCGAAGATGAAGACGACCACTGCGGGCACGCCTGGTCGTCGGGCTGCGCTGGCAGAGTGGATCGCGTCGAAGGATAACCCACTCACGGCTCGCGTGATCGTGAACCGGCTCTGGCAGCATCACTTCGGCAAGGGACTTGTTGCATCATCGAGCGACTTCGGTGTGACCGGCGAGCGGCCAACGCATCCCGAACTGCTCGACTGGCTGGCGGGGGAGTTGATAGCCCCCTCGCGTTCCACACAGCCCTGGTCGCTCAAGCACATCCACCGCCTGATCGTGACCTCGACCGCCTATCGGCAATCCGCGAAGGGCGATCCCGCGGGGTCGAAAACCGACCCCGAGAACACTCTAATCTGGCAATTTCCGCATCGGCGGCTGGATGGCGAGGCTCTCCGAGATGCGATGCTCGTGGTGTCCAGTCGGCTCAATCTCAAGGCGGGCGGGCCGAGCGTTTTCCCCGATATTCCCCCCGAGTTGCTCAAGAGCGCAGGTGCGAATTGGAAGGTGACCGCCGATCCCGCCGAACGCGACCGCCGGAGCGTGTACGTATTCGTGAAGCGGAATCTCCGTTATCCGCTGTTCTCGCTCTTCGATGCCCCCGACCGAAACGAAACGTGTTCCCGGCGGTTCGCCACAACAACTGCGCCGCAGGCACTCACGCTCCTGAACGATGCGATTGTCCTGGGATTCGCAAAAGACTTTGCGACGCGGGTGACGAAGGAAACCGGCAACGATTTTGGTCGAGTTGTGGATCTCGCTTTTGAAGTGGCGTTCGGCCGCCCACCAACTTCCGAGGAACGGCAAACGATGATTGCCTTCCTGAAGAACCACAAGGGGACATTCGCGGAGGCCACAACTGACCTGTGCCATGTGCTGTTGAACCTGAACGAGTTCCTGTATGTCGATTGATGAGAGTATGAGGGAGCGGAAGATGAGCGAGAAAATCAACCAAGTAGCAACGGCCTATCGAAGGAGTGATTCCGAGATGTCTTCTCGCTTGCTCGCGCATTCATTGGGGCCATCGCATTTCCGGAGCCGGCGGGAATTCCTCCGCCACATCGGTGGCGGCTTTGGTGCGCTGGCTCTCTCGGCAATGGCAGCGGCAGATGGTCCCCGCTCATCCGAACCCGACCCCTTTGCTCCAAAGAAGCCGCACTTTTCGCCGAAGGCAAAATCCGTCATCTTCCTGTTCATGGAAGGTGGACCAAGCCATCTCGACTTGTTCGACCCGAAACCCGAACTCACTCGTCAGCACGGCAAACCGCTACCTGCGAGCTTTGGCAAGGTTCTGACACCGATGGGCACCGGCGGGAACACGCTGCTTGCCAGTAAGCGGAAATTCGCGAAACATGGTATGTCCGGACTCGACTTCAGCGACTGGGTGCCGCACATGGCCACCTGCGCGGATGACTTTGCCGTGCTGCGAGCGTGCTACGCCGATGGGCTGAACCACGTTGGCAGCGTGTGCCAGATGAATACCGGTTCGATCCTCGCTGGCCGACCGAGCCTGGGTTCGTGGGCAGTCTATGGACTCGGAACCGAGAACCAGAATCTACCGGGCTTCGTGGTGTTTGCGGAAGGCGGTCCTGAACCGCTTGGCGGTGCCCGCAACTGGGGCACCGGATACATGCCCGCAACGTATCAGGGCACCCTGTTCCGCAATGGCCCAAACCCGATTCTGAACCTGAACACACCAACCGATGTGGGCTCAGAGAGACAGAAAGCCAAGCTCAACCTCATCGGACAACTCAACGACATCCATCGCCGCGAGAGACCCGGGGACTCACAGCTCGATGCCCGACAATCCGCCTACGAACTCGCGTTCAAAATGCAGGCCAGCGCTCCCCAGGCAGTCGATTTGTCGCAGGAATCAATCAAAGTGAAGGAGGCTTACGGACTGAATCGCAAGGAAACAGCCGAGTTCGGCCACCGTTGCCTGCTTGCCCGTCGGCTGGTCGAACGCGGAGTCCGGTTCGTGCAAATCTACTGTGGGGCTGGCAGTCAGTGGGATGCTCACTCGGACATTGAGGGGAACCATTCCAAGCTTTGTGTCCGATCTGACCAGCCAAGTGCTGCGCTCATCAAGGATTTGAAGGCCCGCGGAATGCTCGATGATACCCTCGTGATCTGGGGTGGCGAGTTTGGCCGCACACCCATGAGCGAGGGATTGACTGGCCGCGACCACAATCCGTATGGCTTCACGATGCTCCTGGCTGGCGGCGGCGTGAAACGCGGCGTTGTCCACGGGAAGACCGACGAGTTTGGGTTGTACGGGATCGAGAACCGCGTCCACGTTCACGATATTCACGCAACGATCCTGCACTTGCTCGGGTTCGACCACGAGAAGCTGACCTACCGGCACAACGGCAAGGACGAACGCCTGACCGATGTGAGCGGCCAGGTGATCTCCGAAATCGTGGCGTGATCTTTAGTAGCGCGATATGTTCCGCGAGTTCTTCAACATTCCATGCAACACTTTCACTTTAAACCGACTGCATATGGTCCCATAGTGGCTGCCTTGGTGGCAGAGTCCCGGCTGGCGTCTCTGGGTCCGGGTAGTCCGGAACCGGAGGTACACGTCGAGCTGCGCCGGTTCGATCCACAGACTGATCTTGGCAAATCGAGCAGGGATCAGGACGCCGCCCGCGCCTGTCATGCCGGGCTCTGGCTGTACTTCGACTATCTGGATGAATCGCACACCATCAGCCAGGATTTGAACACGAAGGAGGGAAGTTTTTGGCACGCCATCATGCACCGGCGAGAACCCGATGCCTTGAACAGCAAGTATTGGTGGCGGCAAGTAGGGTCGCATCCCGTCCTTTCTCAGCTCACTTCTGAAGCCACGACACTCGGCTATCAGTACACAAGTCCCTTAGATTTCGTGGACTTTTGTGAACGAGTCCGGGGTACTGGAACCGCCGACGAAGACCTCGCAAAACAGATCCAGTTGCTGGAGTGGCAAATCCTCTTCGATCACTGTTACCAAAAGGCCATCGTGTAGCTCTGCACCTTTCACGGATATATGCACCGTACGCATTCCTTAAGAGGGATGGGCGGGGCCTCGCGTCACAAAAACTGGAAGCGGAAGCAAGACGGCTGGTACTATGTCAATATCGACGGGAAACAGGTAAAGCTGTCCAATGACAAAGCCGAGGCCGAACGGGCAATGCACGCCCTATGAGCGCAGGAGGAGAAACCGGCCGCGACTGGCGTGTTACCGACATTTCGCAAGATCGTCGATCGTACACCGTTAACTGGTGTCCACCGTTCGTGTGGAGGTTCAGTCCTCGAAATGGGTTTCTTTCTGCCGCTCATCCTACGATTTTAGACCTTCCATGAACTTCACGATTTCGCCCACCGCCTCTTCCCAATTCTGTCCTTCCGTGCGCCCTGATGACTTCCGTGGCGTGAAGCTGTGATCACCGTCTTTGAGCCAAGCGACCCGTATCGACGATGATAGTTTGTACTCCGCCACTTCTTCCCGCGTGCCAAATGGATCGCGTTCACCCTGCAAGATCAGCGCTGGTGTCTTGATAGACCCCAGATGCGCTACGCGAAGTTGATCCGGCTTGCCTTCCGGATGAAACGGATAACCAAGACACACCAAACCAGCGACGCCAGCTTCATCCGCAATGAGACTGGCGATGCGACCACCCATCGACTTGCCGCCGATGACCAGCCCTTCGCACCCCAGCATGCCAATGACTTTCACCCACGTTTCCCGCAGAATCGGCTCCCTATCTGGTGGCTTTCGATTGCCGGTAGTCCGTTTACTGGCCATGTACGGAAACTCGAATCGAACGACACGAAAACCACGCTCACCGAGCCCGGTTGCGAAGAACTCCATGAACGGAGAATCCATAGCAACACCGGCACCATGTGCCAGTGCAATGGTCCACAGAGCGTTCTTTGGGCCATCGAATAAAAGTTCGGAATCAGCAGGCAAGGAAAGTACCCTCAATCGTTCCCTTCGATTCTATTTGGAAAGCTGAACAGAGCCGTCGATAATGACGGCTGAAATCACCGCAGGTAGAGCAAGTTGGCTGAACTGGAACGCGAGACCACCGTTGCCATCCAGCCTCTCATGTGGGACACTGGCGACATTCGTCATTGAGGTGCCGCCATGTCCGAACTCAACCGCCGCGAAGCCCTGGGAGCCATCGCCTCCATCGCGTTCACAGGGAACAGCACACTCAACGCCGCTCAACGCCAGAGTGATCTTATCAAGGCTGAAAACGACAAGACGGGCTCGACTGACTGGCAGCTCACGTATGTCAAGTTTGATGCCAATGCCAAATACCGCCAGTCGCTCATTGAGGGTTACTGCACCCGGACCTCCGTGGTGGCGGGAGAGAAGCTTGGCATCTGCGTCAGCACCAATCCAGCCTCCACGTTTACGATCGACTTTTACCGACTCGGCTATTACGGCGGCAACGGTGGTCGGCTCTTCAAAACGATGGGACCGTTCGAGGGAAAGCCGCAAATTGTGCCTGCCGTTGGCGAAAAACGACTTCGCGAATGCACTTGGGAGCCAGCAGTTCTACTGGAGATACCTGGTGACTGGATCAGTGGCGTTTACCTCGCCAAACTCTCTGCCACCAAGCACCGTTATCAGAGCTATTGTACTTTCATTGTCCGCGACAATCGCCCGGCTGACATCCTGTTTCAGTGCAGCACAAACACCTGGCAAGCCTACAACAAGTGGCCAGAGAACCACTCGCTCTACGACAACGATCGGGCGGACAAGCGCCCACTTGTCTCCGGCGTGCGAGTAAGCTTCGACCGGCCATACGCAAAGTATCCACAGGTAACCGACAACCCGCTTTCGCTCGGTTCGGGTGAGTTCTTGTTGTTTGAATTCCCTTTCGCATACTGGCTGGAACAGCATGGGTACGACGTCACCTATTGCGTCAACGAAGACGTTCACAATTCACCCGACACGATCACTCGCTGTAAGGCATTCCTCTCGGTTGGCCACGACGAATACTGGACCCGGAAGCAATACGATCACTGCATGGAGGCCATTACCCGCGGCGTAAACTTCGGCTTCTTCTCAGGAAATACATGCTGTTTTGTCACACCGTTTTCTCCTTCAACCAGTGGTGTGCCAAATCGCATTCTGGAGCGTATGGGGCGTTTTGGCGGCATCCG
>DASZJS010000313.1:0-3556 GCA_035947935.1 Gemmata sp.
ACCGGTGGTATCGCTTCGCTCAACCATCGGTCTTGATGCTGCGAGGTTTGTCATGACACCTGAAGCATGGTTCGCCGAGGTTGATCCCAAAAAGTTCTTTGAGGCTATTAAGAACCATCCTACCTGGTTTGGCCAGCAATCCACTCTCTCCCCCCGTCGATTCCGCCTGTTCGCGTGCGCAACAGCCCGGCAAGTATGGGATCTGCTTTCAACCGATGCCTGCAGCGCGGTTCAAGCATCTGAGCGTTACGCGGAAGGACGAACGACGCAAGCCGATCTGCTGGCAACGGCTGTTAAACGACCAAACACGCTGGTCACTGCTTCCCAAATCGCTCAAGCAGTGGCCCAGGCAGCAAACTCACAGAGGGGGGATAGTTCGTCGGAGCTGCGGCATCAACTGCTTTTCGACCCGACCGACGCAGCACGGAACGCCGCTCGTGCTGTTGCCACTCGCGATGTTGGCCCCGCCCCTCCAGGTCGGCCAACCACTCCCGAATGGCACACAGCCTGGACCGCGGCGTTCGCCTCGGCTCGCGCGATCCAGGCCGATTATTTCCGCGACATCTTTCCACCACCTCGATACATACCTCAACGTGATCCACACTGGATTACATCCACCGTTGTCGCGTTGGCTCGACAAATGGACGAATCGGGCGATTTCTCGACTGTCCCGATTCTGGCAGATGCTCTCCAAGATGCAGGATGCGAGGACGAAACGCTCCTGAGTTGTTGCCGCACCCCGAGCAAGACTCACGTCCGCGGGAACTGGGTGGTGGACTTGGTCCTTGAGCGGACATGACGAGCATTGCCCTCACCCCCACAATCCGCATCAACAATTTATTCTGAATCTTGTTCAAGACTGGCATCCCGTTTACACTTTTCCTGATCCAGCCAACCCCACCCTGGGCGATTTCAACGGCTCCAGACGCAGAAGTGCTGTTGGATTTGCTGTCGGACAGTCTGTAAGGTGAAATATCCGGCGGGGATGCAATGACTCCACCGAATCCACGCGTCGTGACAAGAGACCCCTCCCCATGAACGAAAACAAATGGCTGACCGGGGCGGACGGGGATGCCATGCTCGAATTTGTGGCCGACCGCCTTTCGGCCTGGCAATGGGTGCTGCTCTCCGCAGCATACGTCCGCAAGCTCTGGGATCTACTTCCGGATGGCGTTCTTCGGCAGGCGGTGGATAATGCCGAACGGGCAACTCACCCTTTGGATGCGGTGACGAGAACCATATGGATCGCCAAGATCGATGCCGCCATCCCAACAGCGATTAGGGCTGCCGAAGCACTTCAGATGGAGATCGTGCGATCGTGTGATCCAGACGCTGCCGATTTGGACCGTCCGATCCTGGATCGACCGAACCAGATCGCTCCCGCCTTCCCGTTGTTTCAGGCTGCCAGCCGCAATGCCCGCAATGCAATCGACGGGATTGGAAACGCCTTGACCGAAGCGGCCCAGGCTGTCCGTGGCCTTTACTCTGAGCCGACTGAAGACATGCTGGAGCTGGTCCGGTCTCGATTCGAGCAAGCGAGCGAAATCCGCACCAACGCCAACGGTGCAGCCAACAACGCCCTGCGAATGAAGAGCAAGGGAGATGAAATTGCCGATGAAGCAGCCGGTGCCAAGAACAAGCGGTTGATGGAATCGATCGCGATTGAAGAGGTACGAAAGATCGAGGAAGGACCGCGGCAGCGCACCGAGTTGGAAGAGTTTGAGGCCGAAGAGAAGCGGGAACGAACAACACGCAAACAGCTCGCTTTGTTTTTGCGGGAAGTTGTTGGGAACCCGTTCACTCCACCCCGGTTCGAGCCAGCGTGGCGGACAAGCACGGCCGTGCAACTGGCTCAGGGAATCTTTGATGAGCGGGCATTCGACCGGATGCCGATTCTGGCAGATGCCTTACTCGATGCGGATTGCGATGAAGAGGCGGTGTTGCGACATTGCCGCGGAACCGAACTGTGGAACAAGGATAAGGAGCCGGTCTATCACATCCGCGGTTGTTGGGTGATCGAACTGGTTCTGGAACGATTCGTGCCACTCCCACCACCAAAGCTGGACAAATCGGGGCGTCCTCGTCGCAAGCGTTCAGCATTCGATGACCTCGATATTGGCCTTCCCCTCGATATGGGCGATGACCGCCTGGCCTGAACCGAAAACAATGACCTTTTCCTGGTCGATTATCATCGCCAGAAGAACGTCGCCGTGACGTTGAGGGGGATTTGGCCCAAGGGCCGAACTTGGGGAGACCGTCTCTTCTCATGCCGCCTCCGGGGTCAGATGATAATCAGCGTTTTGCGAAACTCCCTACATCCTCGCCAACATTTCTCGTGAGCGGGTGTTGTGTTCGTTGACAGCAGACAGTTTGGGATGATACCTTAAACTGTCTGGTGCGACGGCAAAGTCCAGGCCAATGCTCCTCCCGACTCCCGGAACTGTTCGGTTCCGGTCCGGTGGAGTGGCGTGAACATTTCACGCGACATCAGCGCCAACGGGAATCGTTCAACATACGTTGAACCTTTGTACGCAAAAACGACGGATTTCGCAGCATCTGGAGACATCCAACCATGGCAGTAGCTAAAGGCGTGTGGGGCATAGACATCGGTCAATGTGCCCTCAAGGCTCTCCGTCTGGAACTCGTCGATGGAAAACCAGTCGCAACGGCATTCGACTACGTCGAACACACCAAAATCCTCTCCCAACCCGATGCAGACCCGGACGCCTTGATCCGGGAAGCGCTCGACAAGTTCCTGTCCCGCAACCAAGTGAAAACCGATGAGGTTGCCATTGGGATTGCCGGTCAGTCCGGTCTTGCCCGATTCGTCAAACTTCCGCCGGTCGAAGAGAAAAAAATTGCTGAGATCGTTAAGTTCGAGGCCAAGCAACAAATTCCCTTCCCACTCGATGAAGTCGTCTGGGATTTCCAGAAAATATCTGGCGGCGAAGCAGTCGATGGGTTTGCCCTCGAAACGGAAATTGGCTTGTTCGCGATGAAACGGGATGTGATCTCCCGCTATCTGGGATACTTCGCTGGGTCCAAGATCGAAGTTCACACAGTCCAGATGTCGCCGCTGGCATTGGTGAATTTCGCCACGTATGAGATTCTCAAGAAAGGCGGTCCTGCCTTGCCCGAAACCCCGCCGGAGGAGGAGCCGGCAGATGATGCGCCGAGGGGAAAGAAACGGTGCGCGGTTGTGATGGATATCGGAACCGACGCCAGCAACCTGATTATCACCGATGGGGCGAAGATCATCTGGCAGCGACCAATCCCCCTCGGAGGGAATAACTTCACCCGGGCGCTGACCAAGGAACTCAAGCTCACGTTTGCCAAGGCTGAGCACCTCAAGCGAAACGCCGCGAAGAGCCCGGAGATGGCCAACATTCTGAAAGCCATCAAGCCCGTTCTCACAGACTTCGTGGGCGAGGTGCAGCGGTCACTCGGATACTTCACGAACACGCACCGCGATGCCCACGTTGCGTATCTGGTCGGGTTGGGCAGCGCTTTCAAACTCCCCGGCCTCCAGAAGTATCTCGGCGACAAACTCTCGCTC
>DASZJS010000314.1:0-2793 GCA_035947935.1 Gemmata sp.
AGCATCGGACAGTCGAAATCCACATCACTGGCTGCAATAAGTGCCTGATGTTGGTGGAATCCTATCGGCACACAATACGGTTAGCCCGTGCGCTGCCCAAATGCGAACGCCTCCCAGCGGCAGTCGAGGATCGACTTCGGAAGTTTCTGGAACCACACCTTGGAAGTAGTTGAAAGTTGATAGTTGAAAGTTGAAAGCGTAAGAAGTTTTTTCTTCGCTTACAACTTTCAACTATCAACTTTCAACTTTTCTCAGCCCCAGACCGATTTCCGCACTTGGAACGAGCTTCCCACCTTCGATTGTCGGGCCACCGGCAAAGACGTCGCGAAACCACGACACGGAATCGACGTGCGGCACCACTCCGAGCCCACATGCCAAGTGAATGCCCACTTCTGGCAATCGCACCGGCGATACCGCGACGTGATATGCCTCCGCGACCGCCGCGATCTTCAAGAACGGCGTGATTCCTCCAATCCTGACCACGTCCGGACGCACCGTCCGGACATGTCCAGCGCGGATCACCCGGAAAAATGCCTCTCTCGACCCAAAACCACACCCCACAGCCAGCGGCGTCTCCATCAGCCCCGCCAGCTTGGCATAACCCACTTCATCGGACCCCGGGATCGGGTCTTCAAACCAGTCAACTCCGATGTCCTCGAAGAAGTGCGCCAGTGCTTGTGCGGTGCCAAGGTCGAATTGACCATCGGCTGCCACTCCGACCCAAGAATCTTCACCGAGTCCGTCCGAAATCTCTCGCACCCGCTCGGCATCGGCCTGGATATCGCCGCGACCAATCTCGACCCGCACTCCGGTCGCCCCTTGTTTCATAAGCGGTTTCGCGAGCTTCACGACCTCCGCTGCATCGCGACCACCAATGGCGAGATCCGACACAAAGAATGAAGCGGCAGGTCTTGCTGCACCCAGTAATTTGAACAGCGGCACCTGCGCAGCCTTGGCCTTGAGATCCCACAACGCAATGTCGATGGCCGCATACGCCCTCGCTACCAACCCAGCAAATCCGACCGCCCGGAATTGGCTCTCGGCTTTGGCAAACAACCTTTCGGTATCTCGTGGGTCTTCACCGATAACGATCTGTGACAATTCTGTGTCGATGAGTGAACGAACTGCCGTTGCACCCGCACCGAGGAGATACGTGAACCCAAGTCCTTCCAACCCTTCATCTGTGTGGAGATGCACCAGGATCAGTTCGACAGCTTCGTGTACAGTCGGTTTTGGATCCGTGAGAGAAACGCGGCTCGGCTTCCCGAGAGGAATGCGGAGATGATCTGTAGTGAGAGAGGTGATTTTCATGTTCGTCATTTGTCCTTCGTCCCTCGTCCTTTGTGAAAACCAACTATTGCATAGCTCTGTTCTATTCTCTTGTCCGCATTTTGCTCTTTATCCGGCTCCTTTGGAAAATCACCGGAGCGACACCTGAAGGTTGGTTTTCACGAAGGACGAGGAACGAAGGACGAAACAACTATTCCCCAAGATACGCTGCGCGAATCCGCGGATCGTTCAGCAGGACATCGGCCTTGTCGGTACACGTGATGCGGCCGGTTTCGAGAACGTAACCACGGTGAGCAACCTTGAGGGCCATCCGGGCGTTTTGCTCAACCAGCAGCACGGACATGCCTTGCTGATTCAGTTCCTTGATGACGTTGAATATTTGCACGACGATTTGCGGTGCAAGCCCGAGCGATGGCTCATCGAGGAGCAGGAGTTTGGGCCGGGCCATGAGTGCCCGAGCAATGGCGAGCATCTGCTGCTGTCCGCCAGAGAGTAAGCCACCCGCTTGGTGTTTCCGATCCCGAAGGATCGGAAACATCGCGAACATTTTCTCCAGGTCCGATTTCACTTCCGTCGCATTGCGTCGGGTGAACGCACCCATCTCCAGGTTTTCCAACACAGTGAGCCGGGAGAAGATTTTGCGTCCCTCGGGCGATTGCGCAAGCCCCAGTTTAACAACTTCGTGAGCGGGTATGCGGTCGGCAACGAGATCGCGACCATCGAATACGATTTTCCCGCCTCGGGTTTTGACCACTCCGGAAATGGTCATCAGGGTTGTTGTCTTGCCGGCTCCGTTGGCCCCGATCATGGCGACAATTTCGCCTTTGTTGACCGTCAGTGAGAGCCCGTGGAGGACGTTGATTGGGCCGTATCCGGCCTGGAGGTTCTCGACAGCAAGCAAGGGGGAACTCACGATACCTCCTCCTTGCCCAGATAGGCTTCGATCACCCTGGGATCGCGACTCACTTCGGCAGGCGTTCCCTCGGCGATCTTCACTCCGTAGTCCAGTACCGCGACACGATCCGAGATACCCATGACGAGGCTCATGTGGTGTTCGATGAGCAGCACGGTAACACCGCGGTCGCGGATCTTTCGGATCAGTGCCATGAGATCGACGGTTTCGCTGGGATTCATTCCGGCGGCGGGTTCATCGAGGAGCAAGAGCTTGGGGCCAGTGGCCAGTGCGCGGGCAATTTCGAGTCGCCGCTGATCGCCGTAGGGGAGATTCCTGGCGAGTTCATTATGCTTGCCCGTGAGCCCGACAAACGCGAGCAACTCCGCAGCTTTCTTCTCGGCTTCAGCTTCCTCGCGGCGATGACCACCCAAGTTCAATACGCTTAAAAGGGGGTGAGAAGTCATCGAACGGGTCATGCCGACCATGATGTTCTCGATGACGGTCATGACCTGAAAGAGGCGAATGTTTTGGAACGTGCGTGCAATGCCGCTCTGCGAGATGATATCCGGGGCTCGGCGGGCTCGTTGCCAGCTCACAAGGGTGCCAGC
>DASZJS010000315.1:0-3937 GCA_035947935.1 Gemmata sp.
GCTCGATGAAAAAGCTCCAAAGACGGAGAAACCATCAATTAACGGCTGGCGGGCGAAAGGTGCCGACCTGCCCATCCTGATCACCAACTCTTCGGACAAAACGGAACAGGTTCCCGGTCGCGTTTCAGCGCATAAGGTTGCCGTTCACCCAACACCCAAGGAGTTTGTTGCGGCAACTTGGAAAAGTCCGATGGAGGGGCGAGCTGTAATCACTGCCAAAATTGCTCACGCACACCCAGCTTGTGGCAACGGTATCGCGTGGTGGGTGGAGCATCGACGTGGAGAGAAAGCCACGATCATTGCGGATGGTACTCTCGATCTGGGGAAGGAATATCAACTCTCAGGGAAAGAAGTGAAACTCGCCAAGGGCGACATCGTTCTACTGGCCGTGGATGCACGGGATGGAGACCACGTTTGCGACCTCACCGAGATCGCTCTGACCATCACGGAACGCGACAAGCCGGGAACTGTTTGGGATCTTGCAGCCGATGTGGCCGATAGCGTTCTCGATGGCAACCCTCATGTGGATAAGCACGGCAACAAGGCTGTCTGGAGCTTTGTGCGAGGGCCAGCAAAAGCACCCGGAAGCGGACCAGCGGATGGTCGTGTGATTCCAGTGGGGTCTGTCCTCCACCGCTGGCGCACAGCGGCCTCCAATCCCGCCAACCGTGAAGAAACAACCAGGCTCGCTGCCGAAGTTCAAACGCTCCTCGCTGGCCCACGCCCCCTGAAGGAGAAGGAACCCGATGGTATCCTGTTCGACTCACTCGTCTCACTCGATAGTCCACTGTTCAAAGGGGTTGAACTGGCTCGTTTGAGCAAAGCGAGTGTGCGCCCGACCGAATTTGGCATCAAGAAAGAGCGATTCGGCCAGCATCCGCAGGGCAAGCCAGTCGATGAGGCAAGCCTTGTCGTTCCCGCGAACTCAGTAACCGAGATACGACTCCCCGCCTCGTTGTTTCTGGAGAGAAGTTTCGTTGTCGATGGCCGCCTGGATGGAACCAGCCCGGAGTCTCTTATCCAGTTCCAGGTTCTCTTATCTCCACCCGAACCGAACGCAACCTGGGACAGCAGTGGTACACTCGTGGCCTCAAAAGGCAGCGCGATCCACAAGCGACTGCTCCAGGGATTCACGGAGTTCCGCAACTGCTTTCCACTGTTCATCTGTTATCCACACATCATTCCGCTCGATGAAGTGGTCTGTCTGAAACTCTATCATCGTGAGGATGAGCCCCTGAAGCGATTGTTTTTGAGCGATGAGACGACTCGTAAGCTCGACCAACTCTGGGAGGAGCATCGCTTCATTAGCCAGTGGCCGGTGACGGAACACAAGAACTTGCCTCTCTTCATTGGCTTCGTCACCCAGGATCAGCCCAAGCAACTTGTTGTGTATTTCGAGGGTCTGTGCGAACCCTTCCGTCTCCGCGCGGAGGCCTTCGAGAAAGACCTGGAGGCCGCGGGTCCGAGGCAACTGGACAAGTTGCTGGAATTTGCAGCCCGAGCTTATCGTCGTCTCCTCTCGGAGAGTGAAAAGGCACAGCTCATTGAGCTGTACAGCACACTCCGGAAAAAAGGCAGCACGCACGACGAAGCATTCCGCGGCGTTCTGGCTCGCGTGCTGGTGTCGCCCGCTTTTCTCTTCCGGATTGAACAATCTCCAGCTGGTAAAGAGCCTGGGCCTGTGAATGACTGGGAACTCGCGACCCGGCTGAGCTATTTCCTCTGGTCATCCTTACCTGATGAGGAACTTGTGCGAATCACCACGGCTGGCCGATTGCGCGACACCAAGGTTCTGGCAGAACAGACCCAGAGAATGGCGAAGGATGAAAAGATTCGATCGCTGGCGATCGAATTTGGAACGCAATGGATTCACTCGCGCGGATTCGATGAATTCAACGAGAAAAACGAAAAGCTCTTCCCGACGTTCGATGACAAACTCAAGCAGGCAATTTATGAGGAATCGATTCTGTTCTTCCAGGATCTTTTCCAATCCGATCGCTCGGTGATGCAGATTCTCGATGCCGATTACACCTTCCTCAACGAGAGACTCGCGAAGCACTACGGGATACCGGGTGTAAGCGGCGAGCAATGGCGACGAGTTGCGGACGTGCGAAAGTTTGGGCGGGGCGGAATCCTTGGGCTGGCGAGCGTGCAGGCCAAACAAGCAGGTGCATCGCGAACAAGCCCGGTTCTTCGCGGGAACTGGGTTGTGGAAACGCTACTTGGAGAGAAACTTCCACGCCCGCCGGCCAATGTACCACGTCTGCCCGAGGAAGAAGGAGGCACCGATGGGCTCACCGTCCGCCAACTCGTCGAAAAACATGCCAAGGCGGCCGAGTGCGCGGTTTGCCACCAGCGGATTGACCCCTTCGGATTTGCCCTGGAGAAATACGATCCGATCGGCCGACTCCGGGAGAAAGACCTGGGCGGACTGGCTGTCGATACCACAGCCAGACTTAAGGACGGGACGGAATTCGTTGGACTCGATGGGCTCAGAACCTATCTGCTCACCAAGAAAAAGGACGTATTCGTGCGGCTGTTTTGTCGTCGCTTACTCGGTTATGCTCTGGGACGCGCGACAACTCTATCGGACCAAACGCTGATCGATCAGATGGTCGAGGCGTTGAACAAAAACGAGGGAAGGCTATCGGCTGCGATCCTGGTGATTGTCCAAAGTCCGCAGTTCAGATCCATCCGTGGAAGCACATTCGCGAGCAACGAATAACAGAACCTCCTATCGCCCGATTCTCGGGCGACCCAGCCTTTCTACACGCATCCAAATCGGGATTGCACTCATCGCAAGAATGGGTATAGTTC
The DNA here is from genome assembly GCA_035947935.1 of Gemmata sp. Taxonomy (GTDB): domain Bacteria; phylum Planctomycetota; class Planctomycetia; order Gemmatales; family Gemmataceae; genus Gemmata. The sequence continues at coordinate 2,818 of DASZJS010000315.1, forward strand.
CGCCCCGAATACTATTGGGTTAATTCAAATATGCCTCGACCGCTACACAGCCGGTTATTTGCAGGAATTGCTCTCGGCGCGTGCCTGGGATGTGGGACTATCCGCATGACGGATAGCACTCGATCAGCAACAGAAATGCTTCTTGTCTCACAATCCGCGGATCAGGCGGTCGCGCAAATTGACTTCTCGCCGCTGGCTGAGAAGACGGTGTTTCTGGATGCAAGCGGGATCGACAAAGATCTTGTCGATAAGGGCTACGTCATGAGTCTCGTTCGTCAACAGATGCTTGCCAGTGGAGCGCTTCTCCAGGACGACAAAACGCGAGCGGAGTTTATTGTCGATTTGCGAATCGGGTCGCTCGGGACAGATCGACACAGCATGTTGGTCGGCACTCCCGCGATTCAGCTCCCCAGTGTTGTGCCCGGACTCCCAACAAATATCCCCGAACTCGCCGTGATGAAAAAGAACGACCAGCGCGGCGTCGCGAAGGTTGCAGTATTCGCCTACAACCGAATCACGGGGCGGGCGCTCTGGCAGTCGGGAACTGCTGAGTCAGTCAGTCGGGAGCACGACACTTGGTTATTGGGAGCGGGACCGTTCAGTCATGGCACAATTCGTCAACAAATGGAACTCGCTGGGGAGCCAATCCCATCCCTCCCCGACGTAATCAAGGGCGGACGCCCTGCGCAACCAGTTCTCCCAGGAGAACAGGTGTATTTGAACTCACAAATTCCTCCCCCACCCCCACCTGTTCCATCTGGAGTAATGGGCGTGACTGGTGCAGCAATAATCGCCGACAAGCCAGTGATCCGGTAATGCAGGTTGTGCCATTGAACTCCTGATTTGACTTGGTGTTCTGATGAAAGGTGGTGATCTTCGCGGGAGAATAACCCGATAGAAATTCGGGGTTCGAGTTGTAATCGCGATAAAACTTCAGACCTCATCAGAATTTAGCGCTACGACCATCACAAAATCCACCGATTACGCAATTCGCCCGTGTTGGTGTCGATCTACAATTGAGTAACACCCGCCAATCGCCTATTTGGCGGGACGCCCAGGAGTTTCCAACATGCAGCCTATTTCCCCTCTTGTTCGCTCTCACGACATTGAGCCAAACGTC
>DASZJS010000316.1:0-2259 GCA_035947935.1 Gemmata sp.
GTGGTGCCGAAGCTCTACGCCTGGAAGAGCGCGAAGTGGGTGCGGGGTGTGGAATTCATGGAAGCTGACAGGCCGGGTTTCTGGGAGAGTTGGGAACACGGCGGCTATCACATGCGCGGCGATCCGTGGATGGTCGATGAAACCGGAGACGGCCAACGGTTCCGCAAGAGGTGATTGAGAGAGAAACAAAAAGGTTACGCGGCGCCCGCCCGCGGGAGCGTGACCCGGAAAGTTGTTCCCTTGCCGACCTTGCTGGTTACCTTAACTTGCCCCTTCATCGCCTGAACCAGATGCTTCACAATCGCCAGCCCCAGCCCGGTTCCACCAACTGCCCGGCTGCGGGCTTTGTCAACGCGGTAAAATCGCTCGAAGACTCGCGGCAGATCGGCCTCCGGTATCCCCACTCCCGTATCCGAAACTTCAAAGCTCACCGTATCTGCGGTTGCGAACCATCGAACGCTGATTCGCCCGCCGTTTGGCGTGTATTTGATGGCATTATCGACCAGATTGTCCATCATCTGCCGGAGCGCATCGGGGTCGGCCCACGCGGCAACATCGGTTGGAGCATCGGCGGGTGGTCGCTCGACCATCGTCAGCGTTTTCACTTCCGCCCGTGCCTGGTGCCGCTCCACGCAGTCGGTGATGGCCCGTCCGAGGACAATTGCTTGCGGTTCGAGCCCCAGGTTCCCGGACTCAATCCGGGCGAGACTGAGTAAATCCTGGATCAGATCCTCCAAACGATCTGCTTCCCGGGTTACCTGCGTGAGGAACATCAGACGTGCATCGGGTTCCTCGGCAGCCCCATCCGCCAGAGCCTCAACGCTCGATTTGATTACAGCCAGTGGCGTTTTTAACTCGTGGGATACGTTGGCCACAAAGTCCTGCCGAAGCCGCTCTACCTGCCGTAGATCGGTGGTGTCGTGAACCACAACCACGGCCCCAGGCGCACCGTGACCGGGAAATCGGGAAATGTAGATAGCGAGCGTTCGAGCGGGTGGTCCCTTCCAATCGAGTTCTTCCCGGTGCGGTTCGGTCCCGGCAAGCCCTTTCTCGACAATCTCCCGAAATCCCTGCTGGCAGGTGAGTTCGCTTAGTCGGCTCCCGACCACGGCCGATGATTCAAATCCTAGCAATGCACCTGCGCGGTCGTTGGCGAATAGCATTCGTTGACTGTCGTCGATGGCGATTACTCCCTCGACCATTCCAGAGAGGATGGCACGGAGTTGCTCCCGGTCGTGTTCGAGCAGATCGAACATCGCCGCGAGTCGCCCACTCATTGCGTTGAATGTTTCGGCGAGAGTCGAATGTTCCCGCCCGCCAGAAACACGAATTTTGTGCCCGAAGTCCCCATCTGCCAGCCGACGAGCCCCATCGGTCAGTTCATCCAGTGGCCGGGCGAATCGTCGGGCCAGGGCATACGCCGCACCGACGGCGACAACGAGAACCACTGCAACCGTCACCGCGACATCTCGGGCGAGGTCGTACAAGATGTGTTCAGCCCGCTGGTAGATGACCACTCCGACCAATCCGACGGCGGTTACCACGAGCAGGAGATAGGTAAGAAAGAGACGCCAAAACATTTTCGATGCTGATTCCCGGTCGCCATCCAACTGGCGAAAGGGATTGTCCCCTAGCGGTTCCACTCGGTTCGAGTGACCATATTCATCGAACGGTTGACAAATAGCCATTGGCGATCAATTGCTGAGAGATCGGGAGAACAGAATCCGGAACTCTCCCTACCGAGTATATCGCGTCAAGGAGTCTGACGACGAGCCGATCTCATCCAATCGATTCCCGACAAGCCACGCAACCGACAACATACGAGGCTCGCCGAGACATAAAGAGAGGAGAACGCGCGGAGGGTCACCACATCCGGTGGTATCTATAATTAATACAACAGCAGAATGTGTGAACAGTGCTTGGTGTGTGAAAGTTTGATGAATATTTCTGTATTCCAGCGGACAGCCGCAGCGGATGTCCACTATTTGGACACTGGGATCAGGGCTTTCAAGAGTGGATCGTGCCAGGCTTTCGCATCTCGGTTATAAGCTCCGAATCCGGACGCGAATTCCCAGTAAGCCCAACTGAAACCGCGGGTTTCTGCTTCTCGGATGATGGCAGCGGTCCACTTTGCCCTGCTTGTCATATCTGCTTTCTCAAACGCTCCAAATTCACCCAGGAAGACAGGTCGGTTGTTCTTTTTGGCCCACTCCGTGGCCTGATCGAAGCTCGCGCGAATGGGCTTTAACTCGGCATCAG
>DASZJS010000317.1:0-3484 GCA_035947935.1 Gemmata sp.
AATCAAAGCTGCCCAGATCATCTTGTTCAGGGAACGCATGGTTTGTTCTCCAACCCGGCTCGCCACGGAAAGCAGCGGGACGAGAATACTGTTCCGAACATCCACGGGCTGATATGCTGCCGCGGGAGCATTTCTTCCGTAAGTATCGACGTTGCGGGCCTCCAAGTCCAGAAAACAACCGGGAGAAATCAATGAGAGTGATCCGGGCGGCGATCGCAGGCACCGGTTTCATCGGCCCTGTTCATGTGGAAGCCGTTCGCCGTCTGGGGCATCGGGTGGTTGGGATTCTTGGCTCAACCCGGGGGAAAAGTCAAGCCATAGCCGAAGCGCTCGGCATCGAAAAGGGGTATGGGTCATTCGCGGAATTGCTCTCGGATCCAGCAGTTGAAGTGGTCCATATCGCCACCCCGAACCGCTTGCATACGGTGCAATGTCAGGCAGCGCTGGCCGCCGGAAAGCATGTGATCTGCGAGAAACCGCTGGCGCTGACCGCAACTGAAACGGAAGAACTTGTCCGGCTGGCAGCAGCCCATCCGGAACTCGTGACCGCCGTGAATTACAACGTCCGGTTCTATCCGCACTGTCTGGAAGCGCATGAGCGAATCAAGGATGGGCAGGTGGGGGAAATCTACCACATCACAGGCTCGTATCTGCAAGATTGGCTGATGTACCCCACCGACTTCAACTGGCGAGTGCTGGCTGAAGATGGCGGCGATCTGCGTGCGATGTCGGATATCGGCACTCACTGGCTCGATCTGGTGACGTTCATCTCTGGCCTGGAAGTCGAGGCAGTTTGCGCCGATCTCCGGACGGTTCATCCTGTGCGGCAGCAACCTGTCGGCGGGACTGAGACTTTCAGCGGTTCGGCAGGCAGTGGGCGCGGAGCCACTGTTCCCGTTCATATAAGGACAGAAGATTATGGCTCAATCCTGGTGCGATTCACGAGAGGAGCGCGGGGTTGCTTCACCGTGTCGCAAGTAACGGCGGGACGAAAGAATTGCCTTCGATTTGAGATTGCTGGAAGCAACTCGGCACTGGCATGGGATAGTGAAAAGCCGGAGACTCTACACATTGGGCATCGGGACCGAGCCAATGAGGTTCTCACACGCGATCCCACGCTCCTGGCTCCCAATGTGCGACATTACGTCGATTATCCGGGTGGGCATGTCGAGGGCTTTCCCGACACGTTCAAACAACTGTATAGAACCATCTACGATGCGATTGCCTCCGGTCAGCCGAACCCGCTGATGCCAACATTTGCGGATGGGCATCGGGAGGTGTTGATCTGCGAAGCGATTCTGAAGAGTCAGCGGTCGGGGAAGTGGGAAACAGTGGCTGGTTGATTTTTCCTCAATTGACAGGGTATTCCAATGCAACTCGGTTTCGTTTCCGCGATCCTGGGCGACTTATCCCTGGCAGAGGTGCTGGCCTTCGCTGCCGATGAAGGCTTTTCATGCGTGGAATTCATGTGTTGGCCATCGGGGAAGGCGGATCGCCGCTATGCGGGAGTAACCCACCTGGATGTCGCGGATTTCACCGAAAGCCAGGCCGCTCATGTCCGCGATCTGATCAAGATTCACGGGGTGCAGATATCGGGTTTGGGGTATTACCCAAACCCACTCGATGCGGATCTCGCCCATCGGCAAACTGTTGGCGAGCATCTCAAGAAGGTGATCCGAGCAGCATCGCAGATTGGGGTTGGTGTGGTGAACACGTTTATTGGTCGCGATCACAAAACCTCCATGAGCGAGAACCTCGCACAAATGCCCGGTGTATGGCTCCCGATCGTTCAGGAGGCAGCCGCGGCGAATGTGAAAATCGGTATCGAACACTGCCCAATGCTTTTTTCGGATAACGAGTGGCCGGGCGGGAAAAATCTGGCTATCAGCCCGGAAGTGTGGCGGAAACTATTTGAAATGTGCGAGGCTGTCGCTCCCGGTATAGTGGGACTGAATTTCGACCCCTCACATCTGGTATGGCAATTCATCGACTGCGCCAGGGCGGTTCGGGAGTTCGGCAAGCATCTCGTTCACGTCCATGCAAAGGACGAGCGAATCGACCACGCGAAGCTGTACGAGGTCGGCATCCTGGGAATGGGCTGGCATGTCCCAAAGTTGCCTGGCCTGGGCGATGTGCGCTGGGGCGAGTTCTTCGCGGCGTTGACAGATGCTGGTTACGCTGGGCCAGTCTGCGTGGAAGTGGAGGATCGTGCCTACGAGAACTCGCTCGCCGATCGCCGCCGGGCGCTCCGACAGAGCAAGAAGTTCCTCGAACAGTTCATGGGGTGAAATGGGTGTGGCAATTTTTGCTGGAGCATTGTTTCCAGGGGTTTCCGCTGCGATTCACCCCTGGAAACAAATTACCCCCGGGGTTCGCTGTGGCCGCTACAGTATCGCAACGAATGCCAGGTTTGGGTGGCCCAGTCGCGGTCGGTGGCATCTTCCGTGTAGACGTGGCAGACCGCCAGTTGCCCGGGCGCAGCTGCCACCCCGCTCAAACGCCAGACTCTTCGCCCGTCTTCCTCGACAGCACCGAACACCGCTAAACCGCAAACCTCGCCAGTAGCGATACCCGGCAACACTTCGCCTTCCGGAAGACTCCTTCGACCCACCTCCAATACTTCCGCGGCAGTTGGCGATCCTCCTCCCGGCTTGGTGAAACCGACCCGACGAAACCACACGGTTCGGGTTCGGTTCCATGCCGTCCAGTTTCGCTGCCCGTCCCACTCCTGGGCAAATTCTCCTGGAACCTGGACCGACCATCCTCCATCGAGCATCGCTCGAACGGGATAACGTCTGTACCCCACGGGGAGGGGGCTTCCACGCTCCGAATTGGGCAGGACTGGTCCTGCGCGTTTCCAAAGTTCTACGCTGAGAACGCGGTCGTTGGGAGTGACGCAAAAACCCTCATCGTCGGCCTGAATGGCGACCAGGAGTTCGAGCCACTCGGCCCACGGGAGTTCGGCCGCTGGGTCCAGTTTGAAAGCAGTGGCCAGATCGTTGGCGATCTGGTCCGCAACTTCCCCCTCGCGATCGGTCAGTGGTGGTCGCCAGGGGAAATCGCACCACAACCGGGCGATTGCTCGATTCCTGTAGAACCGGGCATTGAGGTCTGGATCCCACCAGGAGAAAAAATCGCCACCGCGGTGGGGTTCTGCGGCGACTGCGGTAGTCCATGCCCACGTCCGCGGACCGAGTGGAGTCAGTACCTCTGCGGGGTAGGTATACCCGTGTTCGGGTGGCAAGCCGGCGCTCCTGGGATTACCGCTACAAGCCGTACCAAGCCAGCGAAGAAAGGCTTGTTCCAAAGCGGGACGATTGCGCGTCGCAAAAAAATCGGTTGGATCCGCGCAGTCATCGACAACCCAGGTGAACGCGAAATCGGTTGCCAGTTGTCGGAGGATGTCGCAGAGCTGTTGGTGATAGCCAGGACCGGCTGGAGTGGTGACAGCAGAGACTCGTACTTTCCCCGTGGCCCCAAGCCG
>DASZJS010000318.1:0-10425 GCA_035947935.1 Gemmata sp.
AGCGGCAAACAAAGATGGCTGCGGCTTTGGCTATTTCGGGGTCCACATCCCCGGCGGCTTTCAGTGCTTCAAGTGCAAAGACGGTTGCCGACAGGTTCGACTCAATCAGCGGCGGAGCGAAGGCGTTCGGATCGGGTTTTCTGGGAATCACCCGGCAATAGCCCCACCCGCCATACTGCTTCTCCTCTTCCTTCCAGCCGAGTTTCGCGGTCAGTTGCCGTTCCTTGAGATATTTGAGCCAGGAATCACGCGCAGGTCGGAAGTCCTTCCCATCGGCATGGGAGAGAACCTTGACGGTCATCGCCGCGGTGTACACCGGGTAGTCGATCCCATCCAGTCCCGCATCAATACTGCCGTTTGCCTTGGCAAGTTTCGCCAGGAATTCGATGCCTTTGCGACGAGCCGCTGCAGAGTCAGTCGGTTCAACGCCAGCAGCTGCGGCATCTTGCAAGGCACCCACCACGAGCGGCGTCAGTGCCAACCCGTCCTTGAATGTGGCATACACATCCGATCGCCATGCCCCATCCGGGGATTGCTCACCAAGCAGAAACGCAACGCCCGCTGCGAGTGACTCATCTGGGGAGCGTCGGGGTACTACCCGCGGAAGCGGAAGAGTATCATCATCCGGCCAAACAGGTTGAGGGGTTACCGGCTCAGTGACTACTTGATCCTGATGAACCGCGACGGTGGGAACTGATTCCTTACGTGAGCAACCCACGAGAAGCACGGCGAGGAGAATGAGAGAGGACGCGATACGCAACATGACGGGTTTTCCGAAAGGCGATTGGAGAGAATCGTTTCCAAGAGCAGTTTATCAGAATCATTCGCACGGTCGTGTAACGAGAAAGAAACAACCGAAAAGTCTTTCCGTGGTCCTTGCTTTCACCACCAGAAACCACTTCCCTAGCGAGCAACTCAGTTCCCGGTGTCCAGTTAGTATCAAATTCCGGCATTGTCGGAATTGCCGAGTTTAGCGAGGATACGGGTGGTCTGTATTGACCCCCTTTTCGCGCATTCTTAGATTGGAATTCTGGCTTGCTCCATAGTCCGTAGTCCTTGGTTCATAGCGGAATCAGTTTGTCCGCCGATTTGTGAGTGCTTTGCTCGCCTTCTCATTGCGAAGGACCAAACAGCAATGGCTATGGACCAAGGACCAGGGACCAAGCCGATCGAGTCTCGCGTTGGAGGATGATCGATGGCGACCCAGCAGGCAAAAGCGAGCATGGAACCCAGCATCCTGGAACGGGTCGGGGACAAGTTCAACTCGTTTGTCGAGGGGTGTGTTAATCTGATCGCCCGGCTCCTCGGCGGCTCTTCCAACGAGCGAATCATCAAGGCGCTCGGGTATCTGCGCCCGAAGAGCGCAGAGGCTCACGCCGTCACACCCGGTTCCATCCTCGACAGGATCAACGTCCTCGAACCGCAAATGCAGACCCTCTCGGACGAGGAACTGAGCGGCATTACACCAAAGCTCAAGGAACGGCTGGCGAAGGGCGAAACGCTCGATCAATTATTGCCGGAGGCATTTGCCGCGTGTCGGGAAGCTGCTCGGCGAACCAAGAACATGCGGCACTACGATGTGCAGATGGTCGGCGGGGCGGTTCTCCACGGCTATGGCGAAGACCACGGGGCGATTGCCGAAATGGTCACCGGCGAGGGAAAAACTCTCGTTGCCACACTCCCCGCTTATCTCAATGCCCTGGAAGCCAAAGGCGTTCACGTTGTCACCGTGAACGATTACCTTGCTCGCCGCGACTGCGAGTGGATGCTCCCCATTTACAACGCCCTTGGAGTGTCGGCTGCGTATATCCAGTCGGACATGGACCCCGAAGCCCGGCGATTCGCCTACGAGCGCGACATCACCTACGGTACCAGTTCCGAATTCGGCTTCGACTATCTCCGCGACAACATGAAAATTGCCCGCCAAGACGATCCGGGCTTCCACCCCTATTACCGACAAGTCCAGCGAACCCCCCTCCACTACGCGATTATCGATGAGGTGGACAACATCCTCATCGATGAAGCCCGAACCCCGCTCATCATCAGTGGCCCGGCGTTTTCCGATGCGAAGCGATTCTCGGAGGCGGACAAGGTGGCCCGCCAGCTTACCGAAATCGAACGCAAAGCGCGACACGAACTCAAGAATGCCGGAGTCGTGGCTATCAGTGGGAGCGAAGGCGACAATCTGCCGACTCTCGCTGCCATCGACCCCAGTCAGGTCGATCCCCAGAACCCACCACCCAAGGGCGTGTATTTCGAGATCAAGGAGAAGGAGCGGACCTGCCACCTGACCGATGCCGGAGTTCGCGAAGCCGAGCGATTGGCGGGAGTCGAAAGCTTCTACACATCCGGAAACATGGAGTGGCCGCACCTCATCGACAATTCACTGAAAGCACATCACCTCTACCGGATCGATCGCGATTACATGATTGCCCGGGATCACCGGGAAAACAACGAACTGAGTATTGTCATCATCGACACGAACACCGGACGGGCGATGTACGGCCGGCAATGGTCCGACGGTTTGCACCAGGCTGTCGAAGCCAAACACCAAAAGGAAGGCGTGCAGATCAAGCAGGAAACGCAGACGATGGCCACCGTCACCCTGCAAAACTTTTTCAAACTCTACAAGAAGCTGGGTGGGATGACCGGCACCGCGAAGACCGAGGAAAACGAGTTCTGGAAGATCTACAAGCTCGAAGTCGTTGCCATCCCCACCAATATGCCACTCCGTCGGGTCAATCACCGCGACCTCGTGTACCGTACCGAAAAAGAGAAATGGGACGCGGTGGTTGCCGAGATCGAGGAGACGCACAGGTCCGGTCGCCCAGTCCTGATCGGGACCAAGGATGTGGACAAATCCGAAAAGCTGTCCATCATGCTGAAGCGGCGAGGCGTCAAGCATGAATTGCTGAACGCCAAGCCCGAGAACGTCGGTCGTGAAGCTGAGATTGTCGCTCAGGCCGGCCGGATCAGTGCGGTCACCATCAGTACGAACATGGCCGGTCGCGGTACCGACATTATCCTCGGCGGTAACGCCGAGACTCTTGCCTGGGCACGGCTCAAGCAACTCAAGGATCCCGATTCGCGACCGCTCTACCCAACTAGACTCGAAGTGCCCAACGATGTGTGGACGAAGACGATTCAGGAGATCGAGTCGAAGGAGAAGATGAAGGAAGAGGGGCGGAAGGTCGCCGAGATGGGTGGTCTCCACATTGTTGGGACCGAGCGGCACGATTCCCGCCGGATCGACAACCAGCTTCGCGGCCGGGCGGGCCGTCAGGGCGACCCTGGTTCGAGCCGATTCTATATCTCGCTGCAAGACGAGTTGATGCGACTATTTGCCGGTGAGTGGGTGGCAAACGTCCTGACCCGCCTCGGCATGCAGGAGGGCGAGGCGATAGAATCGGGACTGGTCACCCGGCGGATTGAGAAAGCCCAGAAGAAGGTTGAGGAATGGCACTTCGACCAGCGAAAAAATCTGCTCGAATACGACGAGGTGATGGATCACCAGCGAAAGCGCGTCTACGGCAAACGGCAAGAGATTCTCAATGGGAAGAATCCGCGGGCAACGATCCTCGATATGATCCGCGACCAGATCGAGAAGGCGACGATCAGGTTCATGAATCCCGACTATGGTCCGGCCAGCTTCGCCGAGTTTGCCGGTAACCGGCTTGGAGTCGAATTCGATGCCAGGGAGTTCCGCGGTGGATACGAGGATGCACGGAAGGAGGCGCTGGAGAAGGCCATTGGCACAACTCCAACCGTGATCCAGGAATTGACCGAGGAAAACCTGAACGCCGATGAGGATCCCAAGGATTGGAAGTGGGTCGAACTGTGTCGGGCTCTGAACGCCAAGTATGGCCTACAGGTCACGGAGAAAGAACTGAAAAAGATTGCTCCGGAAAAGCTGGCCGAGTACTTGGTTGCCAGGTCCGAGAGTGCGATCAAGAGCGTCGATCTGAACGATGGTCAGCGTTATCTCACCCGCACCTATGGGTCAGAGGCGCTCTCCGACTGGCTCCGCCAGAAATTCGGAGTGAAGTTGACGATCGAGGAACTCAGCGACAAATCGGGCAGCGATCTGAACGAGTTCCTGTACCGGAAAGTACACGCGGCGTATCGCCAGAAGGATATCGAGTTCCCCGTTCGCGTGGCGATGCAGAACTTCATGTCCGAAAAGCCCACTAGCGGTGCCCAGCGGTACGACCGGGATGGGCTTTACCGCTGGGCCGGACAGCGACTCGGAACGGTGCTGGCAGTGAAATCGGGTGGGGCAGAAATTCTCGCAGACCAAGCCGGATTCTTCAGCGTGATATTCAAGGCGGTCGAGACCGAGGGGCTCACTGAGGAATTTATCCGAACCGAGCCCCGCAGCAAACTCCGCGAGAAACTGATGGAGATTGCTCCCAAAGCAGTCCCATCTGGCGATGTGGATGAGATCGATGCCAAACTCGAAGAAGTCTTCAGCGGAGCGAAGACGGCCGAGGCCGAGGATGCGAAGGAGCTTGCCGAGTGGGCCAAGACCACACTCGGGTTGATGCTCGATTTTGCCAAGCTCACCGGGATGACTCTGGAAGATGCCCGGCACACGCTTTTGAACTCTTACGACCAGAAATATCGACCAGAGATGCACTCGGTGGAACGGAGTCTGGTGCTGGAACAACTCGATAGCGCGTGGAAATCGCACCTTCTGGTGATGGACAGTTTGCGGAGTGGGGTGGGCTTACGGGGATATGCTCAGGAAGACCCGAAGATCGTGTACAAGCAGGAGGGAATGAAGGAATTCGAGAGGATGTGGGAGGGCGTGAACGATCGCGTGACGGAGGCTGTGTTCCGCATCGAAGAAATGGGCGATGAGGAGGCTCAAGCCGCGTTGTGGGCGGGAGCCCGCGAATCGCATGCCGCGGCGATCTCGGCCATGCAGGCCCGCCAGGCCCAGGAGACCGAGGCCACGATGCAGACGAACACGGGCGGCGAAGCGAAGAAAGTCGAGCCAATCCGGAACATTGGAGCGAAGGTTGGCCGCAACGATCCGTGCCCTTGCGGCAGCGGAAAGAAATACAAGAACTGCCACATGAAACTGGAGGCAGGGAAGAAGTAATTCGGTGAAACGATACCTCGTCAGTTGAACGGTTTTACAGATACTCCGCGCGGACACGCGGAGTATTTTCGTTTCTGCCCACGAGTGGGCGCGGGCGGTGAGTCGGGGGCGTTGTGTTGAAGGCGCAGGGGTGTCCGTCAACCTTGTAAGGGGTTGTCGGGGCTGTCAGTAATCGAACAAGATTGCGACGATGTTTTTTGGCACTTTAACAAGGCGTTTTTCCTCCCAATCACAGATTCATACACCAGTCTCTTTCACAAATCGTCATGTGTCATAAGCCCTTGGAACACTGCTATGGATAGGAATAATCACTTCGATCATAGATAAACTCGTGAATTTGTGCTGACCAGCCGGTCATCCACTCCCACTCCGTTTTTTCTCCGTGATTTCTCGCGCGTATTGGTCGAAGGGTAACCTGGAAGAAGAAGTCGTTTTCACATCATATTCCAATCGATTCTCGCAATGTGGAAACGGGTGGTCTGGGGAACCAGCATAGGTGCTGGTAAAAGTGGTAAGGCGCATCCAGGCGGCAATCTGCACTGAGCCGATGATAACTTGGGCTTATGAAGGCGGAATTTAGAAATGACTGCATGGGATTGCCGATAAAGCTATACGACGTGTGAGGCCTCGGGGCTGGTCTGTTTCCGTCGTGGGAATTGTGGAGTGCCAATGCGGTTACACATTGGACTCGTGGCCCGACTGGGTTCAATCGCACTGCTCGCCTGGGTGGCTGGGTGTATCTCACCGCGCGATCCTTTCGCGGGCGAGCCACGCTCGTTACCACCACCAATCTTCACCGAACGGCATGTGCCGGAGAATACCAGCCGGTCTGCCGAGCCCAAACACGAAGTCGTTCAGACGAGCGCATCTACCGCAGCCGGGCCGCAGGTTTATACCCCGGAAGAGGCGATCCATTTCGCTCTCCAGAACAACCCAATGCTCCAGGCTGTGCGCGAGCAGCGTGGATTCGCTCAGGGCGGTCTCGTGATCGCCAGAACGTACCCGTATAACCCAATCGCTTCGTTGCGCACGTCCGGGGTATCTGGTCCGCAAGTGACCAACTACGTCGCCCAATCTCATGCCATCACGATTGATGTGGAACTTCGCGGACAGCGGTTCTTCCGGCAGGATGCCGCATACGCTGGGCTGACGCGAACCGAATGGGAAATCGCGACTCAGGAAGTCGCTGTCGCAGTGAGTACAGTTCGGGCGTTCAATACTGTCGTGTATCGCCAGCGGAAACTGGAGGTTCTGGAGGATACGATCAAATTGAGCAATGGCGTGATCGATCGGGTGAAGTTGCTAGTCGAACTGAACCTCCTCCGACGGGCTGATCTCATCGTGGCGGGGACCGAACTCGATGCCGACCGTGCCCAGTTGGGGCAGGGGAGGGCCGCCTTGGCCGTGGCTCGAGCTGATCTTCGCCGCCAGCTTGGCACCTTCGATGACTCCTTCACCGTCCGGGGCGACCTCGATCTCCCTGTACCGACAACGGACTACGAGGTGTACGCCGACGCCGCCCGGGAGAAGCGGCCCGATGTCCAGTCGCGGAAGTTCGCCGTTACAGAGGCGCAGGCTAAACTCCGGTTGCAAGTGGCCGATCGTTATGGAAACATATTTGTTGGACCGTCGTATGAATACAACGAAACAAAGTCTAACTTCATTGGTTTGCAGTTTGGCGGACCGATCCCGGTGTTAAACCGGAAGACAGGCGAGATCATTCAAGCACAGGCCACTTATGCCCGCGCCCTGGCCGATGTTCGACAATACGAGATACAGGCCGAGCAGGACGTTCAGGCCGCACTCGCTCGACTGGTCGCGGCCCAGGCGTGGGTGAAGAGCTACACGGCCGAGGTGTTGCCTCACCTTCTCCAGGCCGTGAAGGATATGAACCTGCTATTTGAAAAGAACGACCCGGGTGTGGATGTTCTCAAGGTACTCGGGGTCCAGCGGAACTACTTGAGGGCGTTCGATAACTATCAGGATGCGCTGTACGAGTTGAGTCAGGCCCGAGCCGACCTGGCCGCAGCGATTGCAGACCCCGCCGTGGCGATCGGGCTTTACGCACCATCCACGAAACCACCCGGGCAGTTGCCTCCGCCGAAGCCGCTTCCCCCACCAGAGCCGAAGAAGGATCAACAGCCGCTTCCCGCTCCAATACCGAAGAAGGATCAGCCATGACCCACGCGGCAACCCATCGTGGTGTAGTGATTAGATGTGAGCAGGAAATGATCTGGCGAGGAAAGAGGCAGTCTTCCGTAGGTGCCGCGAGCCGAGCGGCATAGGTACCCAGATTATTCTACCTCGACCTTGTGCAGCCAAAGCCAAGGGAATGGAATAGGTTTATCCGGCTCGGCTCGCCGGACCTACGGAAATCAACCGGGCTTTCTGATACACCCATCACTAGTAAATCTCTTCTTGATCGTCACTTAAAGATTCTTGCTGATCCAACCCAATCGGCCCTTCGGATGGCTGGAACTCGTTCGCTCATGCGCCACCTACGCCGCTTCGCGCTGTTCGGCCTCATCCAAAGCCTTATCGAAGGGCTCCGACAGAACCACAATCGACCGCAAACCGGAGGCATCGGTCGTGACCGCGACGGTTTGCCCATCCACCCAGATGAGGTGAACCGCCGAGCGGCGATCGAGGGCCAGTGTTCCCTCATGCCGTAACCGACCCGCGCTGTTTCCCTTCGTGTTCGTAAGGCGATTGCCACGTTTGGCCAGCCAAATCACCACACCACACAACACCAGAAGGGCCGCGGTTAATCCGATCAGCCGGAGAAGGAGATTTGCTGGGTTCGGAGCCACCGGAGCAGTCGGCGGCGTATACTTCAGAACACTGTCGGTAGGAGTATCTGCTGCCGTCAGGCATGGAGCCGCGAAAAGGAACACACCAAGCATCAACAGCGAACGGCTCACGATTCACCACCCTTACTGGCCCGAGGTGGAAGAAGCGTTTTGATCCGGATGGCGAAGTGGTCATCCACAACCACCACTTCGCCCGTGGCAAATGGAACGCCGCGGACGGTTAATTCGATGGCCTGTCCGACAGCTTCTTCCAGTTCGATTACCGAACCCGGTCCCAGTTTGAGGATCTCGCCAATCGGGAGAACAGTGTGCCCGAGTCGGGCAGTAATGGTGATCGGGACATCGCGGAGGGAATCGAGAGAAGTGCCAGCGGAGGCACCCAGACGGGGCTCCAGACGGGCGAATTCAGGGTGTTTAGCCACCACCTCCGGTGGCCCGCCGGGCGGCGAGGCCGCTGGGCCAGCGGTCACGGTCAAATCGGGGTCGGGCATTGGTGTACTCTCTTGGGATCAGTCTTCGGCGGGGGCATCGATCAAGACCGCAGCACGAGTCCCGACAACCCCGGGCCAGACCATGAATTTTCGCGTTCCGGATATCAGCCCATCGAGGGGCTGGTTTACTTTCTGTCGGAGGACAACCACGTCTCCTGCTTTCAGTTGGGTCAGGTCGTGCATGGTCACGTCAGCCGTGCCAAGAACCACCGCCAGATCGACCGACATTTCCCGGACCAGAGCTTCGAGGTGCTCCCGCGGACCTGGAGGAACTGGCTTTGACCGTGGATCGATGTTTGCCATCCGCTCCCACCGCCCGACCTTGGGCACGAGTAAATGTACGGGATGCTCCCCAAACGGGGTCGAGATGAGAATCGTTGCCAGCAGGACCGCATCGCCGCCTGGCATCCGCCAAACTGAGCGTGGCGATCCCGGATTACCCGCAGTCAAGGCAGGCGAATCCGCACCGGG
The DNA here is from genome assembly GCA_035947935.1 of Gemmata sp. Classification (GTDB taxonomy): domain Bacteria; phylum Planctomycetota; class Planctomycetia; order Gemmatales; family Gemmataceae; genus Gemmata. Next base: position 8,877 of record DASZJS010000318.1, read on the forward strand.
CCAGCCCTTCTCAAGAGGATTGAGGAACAGTTCCCGCATCAAGTAATCGATCAGTGATGCTTCGAGATCGGTCAGATCCCGGTCGTTTGGCAGGAACGTCGGCGTTTCTCCGAGCAGCCCCGCGAGCAGACCCAGTAGAACAGGGCGTTGAATGGCAAGCAAGAGAGTGCCATCGGCGGAATCGGTCGTGGTCAGGGGAAATCCCACCGTTTCGTCGGTGAGTTGTCCCATTCCGTGCGCTGCGCTGACGCCTACCACCGAACCCGGTTTGAGCTCATTGGGATAGGGGATGAGCCGTGCCCAAACTCCCGTGGCCTGGCGAGTGGTGAGGGTCAGCCACTTGCCCATTTGCCGCTCAAGTTCCCCTGGCGGCGGTTTCCGGAAGTCGAACGCGCCTGGCGTCATTGGATAACATATTCCTCGAACAAGATGTTCCGGATCTGACTGTGGCCATCCGGATACAGAACGTCCTCGAACCGCTCAAGAAGTTCCCGCTGGAGTCGGTTGACTCCGACGGTGCCACTCACATCCTTGATTTCCTTGCCGGCAAGGTGGCCGATCAGCTTACTTTTCACCGTGGCCTTGTGCTTGGTCAGTAATTCGGTCACTTCCTCTTCCGCCTCGGCATCCACCAACACCGCAATCTTCACCCGAAGATATCGTTGCATCCGGGGATCGACCAGATTAACCACCACATCGCTGAACGGCACGACGACGGTTTTTCCTTCCCCGTGTCCCTTGCCTTTGTCCGCTTTCGGCTTCGCAAACAGGGCCGGGACGTTGACGAACATCGGGATGGCAGCACCGGCTCCTGCAAACACGACGCCGACAACGAGCAGCATCAGTTTACGGCCCTTTTTGGGGGTCGGGGCAGCCGTGGGCGCGGCGGGGGCGGACATGTTGTGAACTCCGTGGTGTTGAGATCTTTGTGTCGCGCATCCGTGCAACTCGTAGGTTCAATCCGTGGCCGCCCGCCGAGGTTCTAACCCGGGTGGGTCGGTAAGAGCAAGTGCGATCCGAAGCCCAAAGGCTTCTCTGGGTTAAGCATTTCCATCCACGCTGGTGGAAATCAGAGTGCCGAAAAAGCAATTCAAAGAACCATAGTTTAACTTCGACCCTACTTCGTTTCCTTGCCATCGGTTGGAGCAGGGTTCGATGGTGGCACTGTTGGCAAGCATCCTGATGGTAGTTGGGGACCAATTCTGTTGTTTGGCGGATTCGGTTGTTGACCGTTTCCCGCTGGTGGTTGTGGGGCCGCACAGACGATCCCGGCTACGGGAAGACCAAGCAGTGTCAGAGCCGCCTCATGACAAACGAAGCGCTGAAACAGCATTGGGGAATCCAGTGCCAGTTCACTCGCGAAAACATCGTCGCTGGCGATCACATAGTTCCGGATCCAGGGTGGCCGCTCGCGAGGACGCTGGCGATAGAATGTTCGGACCCGATCGCTCACTTTTTTGTCGGTCGTGTCCCACATGCCATCCACAGATGCCACAACCTTAGCTTGCATTGGACCAACTGCTTGCAGAATCAGGCCGAGTCGGGGTCG
>DASZJS010000319.1:0-3664 GCA_035947935.1 Gemmata sp.
CCTGGACAAGCTGTACTGGTAGATGAGGGATGAAAGAAAACCTAGAACTGCCTTCGTCATTTTCATCCCTCATCACTACCAAGTCTCCGTCGCTCGCTGGAAATCCGTCGCTGACGCTTCCGGCTCGTCAAAACAATCCACAACTAACAACCAACAATCCCCATCCGAATGCACCGCGAGATTTCGCACGTCAACGAACCGTTCCGATCCGAGTCGCCGCTCGGGCTTTACCTGCTCACGGCGATCGTCGGTGGCTTGCTTGCCGCCGATCTGTGGCCGCTCGTTGGCACATGGCTGCGCAGTCAGGGCGTCGAAACCTATTCCTGGCCCCGCGAGTTCTTTGGGTTCCGATACGCTCTGATCGCAGCAGTCATTGGTGGAGCCCGCGTTCTTTACAGTTCGCTCGAATCTCTGTTCGGAGGCCGGATCGGGTCCGACCTCGCTCTTGCCATCGCCTGCCTTGCGGCAATTCTGATCCGAGAGCCGCTGGTCGCTGCTGAAGTCGTCTTCATCGGGCTGGCGGGTGAATGCCTGGAAGCGTTCACTTTCGCTCGGACGCAAAACGCTCTGGGCAAACTGGCCGAGTTGTTCCCACGTCGGTGTTCGGTTCTGCGCGATGGTGTCGAAGTCCGCATCTATACTTCCGATTTGCTGGTTGGGGACAAGGTGGTTGTGAAGGCGGGTGGAAAGATTCCCGTCGATGGCGTTGTCGCGGATGGACGGTCGGCTGTTGACACAACCGCGCTGACGGGCGAGAGCCTGCCTGCCGATAAAGGGCCAGGCGATGAGGTGCTGGCCGGGTGCATTGTGCAGGATGGCACACTCACGGTCGAAGCCAGGAAGGTTGCCGGGCAGACAGTGGCCGGGCAAGTCATCGCTTTGACCGGTGAGGCACTCAAGGACAAGGCTCCACTCGAACGCTATGCCGACAAACTCGCCCGGTATTTTCTCCCTGCGGTGCTAATTCTCGCGCTGGTCACCTTTGCCGGGAACGCATTTATCCAGATGAACAGCAGCACATCGCCAGAATCGCCGCGGCCAACCCTCCGGGCTGCTGCGAATGTCGCGATTTATCCCGCCCTGGCCGTTCTCGTGGTGGCCTGCCCGTGTGCCCTGATCCTGGCAACTCCAGCCGCGGTGATCGCCGCCCTGGGACGGCTGGCGGGAACGGGGGTACTCATCAAGGGTGGCTCCGCTCTGGAGCGGCTAGCGGGTGTCACGGCATTCGCCTTCGACAAGACGGGCACTCTCACCGAAGGGAAGCTCGAACTTGGGGACATCATTACGTTTCGAGACTCCTCCATCGAGCAAGTTCTTACTGCCGCAGCAATGGCAGAGCAATGGAGTGAACACCCTCTCGCCAAGGCGATCATGGCGGAAGTGCGTAATCGTGGGTTATCTGTGACGCCTGTCGATGGCTTCCGACAACATCCTGGTGGTGGTGTCTCCGCAACTACGGGCGGAACGATGATTGACGTTGGGAATCTGCGTTTAATGCAGGAACAGAATGTTATCGTTCCGCCGGATGCGATTGCTGCAATCGAACGGCTCGATGCCGCGGGGCAAACTTCACTCCTTGTCGCTTATGCTGGACTGCTTCTGGGCGCGATCGGTGCTCGGGATAAGATTCGCCCCGAGGCCGCCCAAGTTCTGGCAGACCTGCGGGCAATTGGAATCAATCCGGTCGCTCTGCTCACAGGTGACCGTGCTGCCGTGGCAAAAGCTGTTGCGGAACAACTCCCCGTCACCGAAGTTCATGCCGAGTTGTTACCGGGACAAAAGGCTTCTTGGGTCTCTCATCCGTCGTCCTTCTTACTTCGTCCCTCGGATGTGGATTCGTCTGATCCAGTTCCCGAGGTCTCTGGGATAGCAACAGGAGTCCCCGAAGGACCAAGGACCAAGGACCAAGGACGAACAGTTGCCTTTGTCGGTGATGGCATCAACGATGCCCCTGCGCTGGCACGCGCGGGAGTGGGCATTGCGATTGGCTCCGGAACCGATATTGCCGCAGAGGCCGGGGACATCATCCTCATGGGTGAGCCTCTCAAACCGCTTCCGCTGCTCGTCCGATTGTCGCGGGAAACGGTCAGAATCATCCGCCAGAACATCATCGTGTTTGGGTTCGCGGTGAATCTTGTGGGCGTGGTTCTCACCGGTTGGCTGTGGCCGCTGTTTGCATCTTCCCCTGAGGCGTACAAGCAGGCACCGCTCGCAGGCGTCTTGTACCACCAGCTTGGGTCGTTGCTGGTTCTTCTCAATTCCATGCGATTGTTGGCATTCGACCGCACCTCGCCCACCGGCTCACTGGCCCGAGCGCGAGATGTTGCCAAAACGGTCGATGGGTGGCTTGGCCGACTCTCGGTGGATGAAGTGCTGCACGAACTCGGCGATCGGTGGAAACCCATTACCGCGGCGTTGGCTGGTGTTGGACTCATCGGATGGCTCTCAACCTGCTTTGCTTCAGTTGCAATCGGAGAGGTGGGCATTGCACAACGGTTCGGGAAAGCCGTGGCGGATCTTGAACCGGGACTTCACATCCGTTGGCCCTGGCCCGTCGAGATGGTGACCCGACTGCGCCCCGGCGATGTACGAACGGTGGAAGTCGGCTTCCGATCACTCACGGAAGAACAGTTGCAGCGAAAAGCAGGACCATCCGATAAGAAAAGTTCAGCTGGCGCGGTCAGTGGGAACACCTGGGCGAGCGGTCATTCCGATGGAATCGCCCGACTCTCCGATGAGGCAGTAATGGTGACTGGGGATGGCGATTTGGTCGAGATCCTAGCCACTGTGCGCTATCATGTCTCCGATCCGCGTAAGTTTTTGTTTGGAGTCCGCGAGCCGGATGGGCTGGTGCGATCGACAGCCGAGTCGGTGCTACGGGAACTTGTGGCCGGGCAGCGGTTCCAGGAACTGCTCACGGTGAAGCGAGCAGAGCTGGAGCAAGATGCTCTCGAGCGACTTCGTCGGCGGCTGGCTGGAGCGGCCCCGGGCGGGATTGGTGTATCGCTGGATGGGCTCACCTTGCACGATCTGCACCCACCGCCAGAGGTGGTCAATTCCTATCACGCAGTGGCCAAGGCGATTCAGGAGCGAGACCGTGTCATTAACGAAGCCGAGGCTGATGCACTGCGGCTCAAACGCCGCTCGCAGGAGGAAGCCGACCGAATCTTGAAGCGATCCGAAGCCGAGGCCCATACCCTGCGTCAAGCCGCGATCGCAGACCGGGATGCGTTCCTTGCCTGGCACGCGATCCGATCCCGACTTGCCCCCGATGAGGAGCTGTTGCTGGCAACCGAGCGAGATAGGCGGGTGAAGTCTGGAGAAAGCCAGGTGACAGTGGATAAGGATTTGGCCGATCGCCGCGGGCGTGTTCTTACAGAGCGGCGATTTCTGATCGAAAACCGCCTCGTGATCCAAGCAGTGGTGGATGTACTCCGGATGCGGGACAAGATCTTGATTGATGCCGCCGATCTACCCGGCCGCCGACACCTGTTCCTGGTCGATCCCGATCTTCTGCGGATGCCCTCGCTCGTGGCACCACGACAAGATAAGGAGCCGTAGGCCGGGGCACAAGGATGAGAAGGTACCAGGGAACCTGAAACTGTAGATTGCTCTCGATGGCACAGTCTGTAGGGGAATTCCCGGACACAACTTTGCTTGTTCC
>DASZJS010000320.1:0-11183 GCA_035947935.1 Gemmata sp.
GAGCGGTTTGAGCGCGGGTGAAGGTGGAGGTGGCGCGGGAGCAGCAGAACGCGGAAGAGGTGGTGCGGCACTGGGTTTTCGTGCTGTGGTTCCAGCAGGGGTTGCGTTCGACCCGGTGCGAACCGTCACGGTCACATTGCCAACCTCACGCGAATCGCCATTGCGGACAACTGCCTCGACACGGTTGTTCGGCGTATCCTCACACACAACCTGACCACCGCGAATGAAATACCGCAACGCCACCGGAGCCGCGCCACGCGCCCATACCGTACACGCACGATTGTCCCCACCAATCTTCACCGGCTCGGGGCCAAGGTTAACCGTAATCGTCTCACGCGCTCCGTATCGCACTTCCAGCCATGCACTCCGGAACGCCGCTTCCACGATGGCAACCATCAGGCCGATACAGAGTCCCACGATCAATCCACCCGAAAGTCGGCCAATCACATCGCCAAAAGTCCCTCCAATCAATTTTCCCGCCAACCCGCTCAACAAAATGAATCCAACGCCTCCCGCTGCACCACCCATTGCTCCACCCGCGAGACCATAGATCAACTTCAAGTTGGGAATGAATAGCGATAACCCCAATCCCGCCAAGCCGCCCAACAACGACCAGCCAAGTACGCGAAACACCTCATTCGGCGATATCCAGTAGAGACCGTATCCACACGCTCCACCCAGTAGACCAGCCATCAAACCACCCGCGAGACCCACGACAACCGTTCCGACCGAAGGCATGGCCCCTCGCAGGTAGTGATGCTGGCCAGCCAAAAGTGCGAAGCAGACAAGAGCAGCAATTGCTCCCGCCCAGACTGCACTCATCAGCAACAATCGGCCTTGCGATCCCTCGACAAACTGCTCGCTCGATTGCAAGCTCTTGGTCGTCAGCATGGGCTTTTCCGCCTGCGCGGCCACAGTTGGCTTCACGGGGTTTTTGGCGGCTGCGGCTTCGACAACCGCAGTCGTGAATTTGTCGAGCAACGACGTGAATCCGGCTGCTCCACGTTGATATGTCTCCTTTAAGTCGAAAACCTGACCTCCACCCTTGATCAGCCCTGCTTCCATGAGAGGGGTGTAAATTGCGAGATCTTTTCGTTCGACAACCAGGTGGACAGCATCGATTTCCTTGTCCTTCACCACCACGGCTGTCTTCTTGGCCCCAGCCAGTTCCTCATCGAAAGTCTGGGGCATGTTCTGCCCGGGCTTCACCTTGGGAGGGGCATCGGTAATCAGGAGTAACACCTTGGTTGCTCCCTTCCGGAAGGGCTGCTGACATGCTTTGTCAACCGCCTCAAGGCTGCTCTCCGGATCGTCGCCCCCGCCCATTGACACGAGCCTGCCAACCTTAGTCCGAAACGCATCAACATCCGTGGTAAATGGGGAGCCATCGAACATGAGCAGATCCATCGGCACCGGATCGATGGTCAAATCCCGGAAAGCCAGAAGACCGATCCGGTAGTCGATCTTGTTTTTTCGCATCGCTGCAGCAAATCCACCAATTCCATCGCGTATCCCGGCGATAGCAGGATCCATACTTCCGGTCACATCGAGAACGAAGAAGACATCGGCTTGCGGTGCAGGTGGGGAAAGCACCTGGAGACTGACCGTGGTTTCGGTGGTAATTGTCTTCCCGTTGGGAGTGGCGGACGCGATCACCTTGATTGGTTTGGTTATCGGTTCATCGCTTCTTCCCGAGGATCGCAACGTCACTTTGCCAGTCGTTTCCCCCTTGGCAATGGTGAGCGTGTCATATCCGACGCCCCCAGGCAGATCATCGAGCTTCACATCGACTGGGCCATCGAACGCAGCGCGGACAATCTCCACAGCGAAGCTGTTTTCCTTGCCGAGGAGCAGTTGGAGTTCCTTCGATGCCGCAACCGCGAGTTGGGGTTCGGGCTGAGCGGCTGGAGGTGGTGGCGGCGGACGGAGGATTTGCCACGCCGGTTCACCGAATACCAGGGCACCCAGCAAGCCGCCAATGGCACCGTATAGCCCGAACAGAATCGGCTTCGGAAGAATCGCCAGGAACTGGGGAGCGGGCATGGGAAAGGTTCCTCAAAAGCAATTAGCCGGTGGTTGAATTCTCACCGGTGGTGTCGCTCCGCTCAACCACCGGCTAATTGCTGTGACCCCTCCGGGGTCCTTTCGATCTACTCCTTCTGCTCACTTGGCCGGGACCATCGTCATCGGCTTCGCTCCATCCTTGATCTCTTTCCAGCACTTCAACCAGAGCTTTTCCAGCTCGTCCCGCTTCTCGCCCTGCAGATCCTTGGCAACCTCATATCGCCGCCGTCGTTGATCCCCTCCGTTGAACGCGAGCGGGTTCTCGATTTCGATCGTCCGGTAGAGATCCCGGCGAGTCAGTTCCTCGTCCCCCGTGATAAAGTGGAAGTACGCGTTCAGGAACCAGATCGAAGCCTGATCCGGATCGTGCAACACTCCCGCATTGATCCACTCTTTCGCCCTGGCCAGGTAATACCATCGTTCAACGAAGGTCGACCCTTCCGCGCGAGCGAGATTGAGAGCACCGAACCCGTTCGTGAAGTTGGCCAACTGATGGCTCTCTGGAACCGAAGGCATAGGCACCGATTCAATTCGCAAACGAGGGAATCGATCGTTCGAGGATTTCGCCAGCCGACGGGAATAGTTCGGGTGCTTGGAGATCAGGTCGGCCAGCATCACGCGGCATTCGTAGAGCTTGGGATCGCCGACAATGTGCGCGGTGAATATCAGGTTCAGGCCACTGGCAAACCCACTCTTGTCGTCCTTGATAATGCCGTACTTCGCCCCCGTGATTCGCACGCCATCGAAGAGCGGATACGCCGGGGTCACTCGCTGCACCCGCGCAACCAACTCCGCCATCGGGATCACTTCCAGTTCCGGAGTTGCCGCGGGCACCTTGAAATACGCCGACCAGTCCGGATCGCTTTTCAGCGACTCTATGTACTTCGCGAGTTGCTTCTTTTGTTCCTCCGTATCCGCGACGCCGCGAACCGTGTACTGGTTGGCCTCATCGAAGAATCCCCGCTCGATCAGGACCGCTGCCCACTGCGGCTTTTCGGGATCGGTCACCATCTTTTGGAGGTGCTTGGTCAACGATCCCTTGAAGGGCTCGGGTCCAGGTTTGACAATCGGTTCCTGCGTACCCGGCTGAATTGCCGAAACGGCGGTTCCCTTCGGAGGTGGTGGGAACTTGTAAGTCGCCTGTTGGGCTTTCAACTCCTCAGCCACTTTCTCGATGTCTTGTTTGCCTTCGCCCCCCGGGGGACTGTCGCAGATCAGGGTAAGCCGACCATCTTCGTTGAAGTAGAGCCGGGTGAGTCGCACATCATCCAGCTTGTCCGCAACCCACTTCCGGAGTCCCGCGTGCAAATCGCGGATCTTGATCCGCTCCATTTTTTGTTCGGAGACTCCGTGAACGGCCAACCGCCGATACAGAGCGTTTCCATCCGACCCGGTTGCCAGCCCATTGAGTACCTTGAGGACAGTCGCAGTGAGTTCCTTCAAACCCTTCTCATCCAGCCCCGGTTGAAGTCCGGTCAACACCAGACGCCCATCCTCGCCGAACTCGGTTCGATCATCCACGCGGACGCCATCCAGAGCGGGAATGCCAGCGACCGCCTTTTGAAACTTGGGACCGGGATCGAGAACGCGGAAATCGGCCTTGGTCAACCCTTCCAGGTCACCCGTTTTCATCGCTTCCCCAAAACCCGCCTTGAATACTTCATCGCACACTCCCGCGATTGCCTTGGCATCGGGTGGATCAGTCCCGATGACGATCCCGGACAGAGCATACGCCCAACTCACTCCGGTTGGGTTCGCTTCATCCACTTTGTCCGGTGCGGAGACAAAGTAGACCCGATCGACCCGCAAGCGGGCCAGTGCCGGTGTGTTTTTCCGGATCAGTGCTTTTTGAACCGCAGCCGCGGAGACCGGCCACCCCAGAGTCTTGTTGAAGATTTCCACCTTATCGGTCACCACCCAGCTCTTCCCATTCGCATCGACCGGTTTCCCATTAGGGCCAATCGCCGCGGCGTTCTCGGCCAGGACGGTTGGGATTGCCCCGGCCAGCCACTTTTCTGTTTCCGGGTTCGATCCCCCTACCCCAATCAGGACGAGATGTCCGGACGCATTGAATCGGGCATCGGAGAGCTTGATCTCATCGGCTGCGGGGGTTTTCTCACCGGCCTTGTTGGCGGCTTTCTGGAGCAACAGGTTGGGGAGCCGCTCACCGCGAACTTCTTTGACCGAACCTGTTCCTATGGCGGAATCGAAGTCGAATTCCTCGAACTTTTCCGCATTGGCAGCCTTCTGGACGGCCTCGATCACCTTGTTCCGGGTTTGCTTCGCGGCGTTCGCCCGTTCTTCGTCATTTGCTCCGGGAACGAGCATCACTCCGGATACTTTGATGGCCTTGTCGTCCGCGGTGAGCGAGAAACCATCAACGCGGAAGCGGGCACCAACGGGATTGGCAGCGAGCAATTCCTTGATCTTGGCGAGCCCGGTCCCATCCTTGATCTTGGCAACAACAGATTTCGCATCCGGCTTGTCTTGCCCGTAAGTGGGGCTCACAACAAACAGAAAAGTAGCCAGAGCAAGTAGCGCTGTGCAACGGGAACGAGACAGAGACAGGGACATGAGTTCCTCGCGGTAGGTCAGACGGTGGTATTGTCCGTTGATTCCGGAAAACCATCCCTGGTATTCGGCTGTTCGCGCTCCGGGGTCGGATGCGCTGGGCCGTTTTCCTCTCCTCTTGGGTGTAGTCGATTGGGCTCGCTCGGTAAATCTGAGCCTCCATCTTCAACGGAAGCCGGATGACTTCCGCTACGAAAATCCCGATCGGGCGGCGGTTCGGGAATGTGGTTGGTCGCAGCGGGAGCCTCGTTCGGGATCGGACTCGGTTCCATCGGAATCGCCGGCATTTGGAAACCGGTTGGTTCCGCGGGTTCTGGTTGCGGCTCCGAATCCATTTCCGCAGCGGCAACCCAAGTCGCTGGTACTTCCGCTGGCGGTGATTCTCCTGCCACCTGGAGAGCGACCAGCGTGCAATCGTCGTTCACCATGTCGTGTGCCTGGCGCAGCACATCCAATTCCTTCCGCCACTCTTCTTCCTCGATGGTCTCAAACCGCTCCCAGTCAGGACCGGGTCCGCTGGCTGCGCTCTTGAGCAACCTTGCAGCGACCGCATCAGTCGCCAGCAGAAAGCGATCGCCGGGCTGGCACACACCAGAGGCAATGAGGGCCAGTGTTTTGAATCCGGGGTTCGACCGGATCAGTAACGGTGCCGAACCGAACTGGTCGTATGCCACCACCGGAAAACTCGCCTGAAGTTGACCGTTCCGAACCCAGAACAAACTGGCATCGCCAACAGCGCAGGCCCGCCAAGGACGATTGCCAACCGCATCCACCGGGCCAACCTCCAGAGCCAAGAACGTCGCCGCGGCCCCGACTTCATCCACCTTTCGTTGCTTGGCCCAGTTCAGGGTCGGGTAGTTGATGGCAGTTCGCCATTCGCCGCGAAGCCCGTGAATCCATTTGCCGAAGGCGCGCCAATCGAGGGGGTCCGGCCGATCGGTAATGAACCGCTTCGACAACTGATCGGCCCAGATCCGGCAATAAATCCCGCTACTGGCACCATCGGCCACCACGACCGCACCAGTAGCCGAATCGGTCGCGTAAGCGTCTTCCCATTCCTCGGGCTTGTTCCCCATTTTCTGGGTCCACATCTGGCGAACCGTTGGGAAAAATCGTCCTTCTTCCGGAGCTGTCCAGGGAACTGTGTTTTCAACGGGAGTGAGGTCGAAGATCGCACTCCACGGGTCGGCAACCGTCCAGTCGTTGACCGATACCGCTCGTCGGGCGGCTCGTCCCTCGGGCTCGGCCGGTAATTCCGCGGACAGTTCCAACAACCCAGCCCAGGGCTCGGGAACCGGATCGGGCCAGAGTCCGCTGAGGACCGGCTCGAACCCCGCGGTAAATCCATAATGGAGCAGGCGAACAGGGCCATATGCCGTGGCCAGCAACCCGAGAGACCGTGCCATGCGGGCGTAGGTCTCATCCAACCCTTCGCCATCGGTGCAGTGGATCACCACGGGCGGCTTGGCAGCGAACCGGCCCGTGAGCCAGATGGAAACCAGTCGGTATATCTCGGCCAGTGCCTTTGCAGCGGGGGCAGTTCCCTCGCATGGCGTTGCCGCGATCCATTTCCGCGGATCGCCTTCCAGGGTCCGTGGCTCGGCCGGCAGATTGGCGACATCGGCCAGCGGAATGAATCGGCTCTCGGGATTGCCATCCGGCAAGAGCGACACGAGCTTCAAGTTGCCATCGCCATTTGCGTTGTACCCGAGCACTGCCACTTCAAGCGGAATCGGATATCCCGCAACGAGGGCGTTCACCAATCCATCGAGCAACTCATCGGCCAGGAACCGCGCGACAAAGCTCTTGGGTAGATCGCGGATGTCTGGCTCGCCCTCGGGTGTGAAGCGATGGGCGAGTTGGACCCGTACATCTTCCGCCATCCCCGCCGACAGGGGAATCAGGATGACCAGGCAGCCGGGCGGCGACTCGGTGGTAGTCGGGTCCATCAGTCTCCTACAGCGAACGAAACCGCCCTCACCCCCAACCCCTCTCCCCGGGGAGAGGGGAGTTTCAAGCCCCTCTCCCCCGGGGGAGAGGGGTTGGGGGTGAGGGCGGGAACATTACCGCAAGTGTGGCGGCAGCGTTGCCGTGGCGACAACCTGGGTACCGACGTTGAGCAACTTGAGCAGGCTAACGGCATCGGCGTTGAAAGCCATCGCCTTGCACCCGAGCGGAGCCGAAATCCCCTTCACCTCGGCCATGTGCCGGAGTTTGTCCGGAAGCTGGCTCGACATGGTGAACAGATCCCGGGCATATTCATCGGGAAGTTGAGCATCGGTCGATGGGAGGAACACCGGCTGGGCATCGCGGCCGGACAGGTGACAGTTAATCAAGAGTACGTTCCCATCCGATGTGGCGAGCCCCTTCAGTTCGTCGGCGTATGGCCGCGGGTCGCCATCCACTGGCTCACCATCGGTGAGGTGGATCACCATCGGAGGAAAACTGCCGGTGTGAGCTTCGATCCATTGTCGTGCAATCTGGGAAACGTATCCAAAGGCTCCGCACATCGGAGTGCCGAACATCTCGGTAGCCGCCGGTGGACGATACCAGACCGGGAAGGCAATTTCCTTCACCACTTCGGTCAAGCCTCCGGCACCATCATCCACGAACTCTTTCTTCTGTCGCCGCTCGATCTCAAGGGGATTGTCGTACAGATCGCTGATGTTGACGAGGTCGCGTCCCTCGAGTGCGCCCTGGAAAAGCGGTTTGATAATGGCCACGCCGTTTTGATCGGTGGTGTAACCGATCAGTCCAACTTCAAAGTAGTTGCGGGGCTTCTCTTCGCCCTTTTCGCAACTGGTGATGAGTTCGGCAAAGAATCGGTTAATCGCCGTTGCGACAGTGTCCAGTTTCGGTCGCGGCGTACCCGCGATCCCATCGAGCATCGAGTTCGATTGATCCACCATGAAGATGATACACCCGGGGTTGGCCCGGTCGATCTGCATCTCGTAAGGCATGGGCTGTCTCCATTTTCTGTCCCGATGGCGTTCGCAATCGGAACAAGGGGGTGAAATTTGGAATCGGCGTTCGCGTGTTCCCAACAATCGACTACTTCTTGGCATTAGCATATCAGTAAGTTTTATCGCACATCATGCAGAATCTGGCTCCCGGTCGTCCGGGTGTTATTCGGCCACAGGTCGGACAGGCATTCGGATCTCCCGTTTTCGTACCACCTCCAGCGGGGGTGGATGATGCAGTCGATGGAGGTGCGGGTGGCTTTGGTGGTGTATTCCCGCCTGTTGGAACAGGGGGCTTCGGCACATGAGGTTTCGTGGATGCTGGTGGCCGGGGTGCCGGAGCAGTAGGCACGGGCGTAGTTGGTCGAGCGCTCGGGGTCGGTCGTGGCTCTGGTTTGGGCGAGACTGGCACGACAGGCGCGGGAACCGGCGCGGTTGGAGGCGGGCGAAGCTCGGGCAATGCGGCAGGCGTGGCTGGTCCCGACCCGACACTCGGGGCAGAAGGGACCGCAGGAAGCAGCGGGGCTGGCACACTCGGTCGAGGGGGTACGTGTAGGGTTGGCGTTGTACCCATGCCGGTATGGACGATCAGCGTAACCGTGCCAACTGTTCGCGTATCGCCGTTGCCGACAATTGATTCACGCCGCGTGGGTGCATCTTCGCAAATCACCCTGCCATCGCGGACGTAGTAGCGCAGAGCCACATCCACCGCACCCCGAGCCCAGATCGTACAAGCGCGGGCATCGCCGCCGATTTTCACGGGCTCCGGCCCCAGATTCACCGTGATGGTTTCCCGCTCACCATAACGGACTTCGAGCCACACGCGACGGAACGCCACCTCAACGATGGCCACCATCAAACCAATGCAGAACCCGAGTAGCGCAGCCCCGGCAAATCGACCGAGCCACTCCGCGGCATTCGACCAGAAGAGAAAGCCAATCGCCCCGAGAAGGCCACCCACCAGACCGGCAATCGTCGCCTTCTTCCGATCGAGGTTCGGGACAAAGTAGCTGATCCCCAAACCGAGCAAGCCGCCGAGGAGAATCCAGCCAACCAGGAATCCAAGACTCCCCACACCTATCGAAAGGAAGACCGAGAACAGAGATTGACCGATCGAGCCGGATGCGAATCCGGCCAACACCGCTCCAACAATCAACGCAACGAGCGGAATGCGACCGCGCGCAAAGGGTGGACGACCGAGATACCTGTTCTGCCCAACAAGCAGAGCAAGACAAAGCCCGACAGCCAGTAGTGCGGTCCAGATGCCCATGATGAAGATTTGGACCCAGGAAAACGCAGGCCCAAGCACTTCCATCTGGAGATCGGCCGAGCCATGCGCCTCTGGCGAATCGGGTGATGTGGCAACAATCTTGATGTGTTCCTTCTTGCCCGCTATCGCAGAGTTGCTGGCCTTGAATTCGATCGTGCCCTCATTCTTTCCCGTCTCGATGCTCGCGGCCGCTGCGGTGACACCTTCCGGTAAGTTCTCGGCCTTCAAATTGAGTTTGCCCGAATAGAACGAGCGGCGAACGGCAACCGGAAGGCTAATCTTTGTTCCGCTGTGTAACTGGAATTCGGGTGGGGCGGCCACGGTAATCAGGGGGCTCAGTTGAAACTCGTAGATCAACTTTTTCCTGGAACCGGTCTGGCCTTTTGCGATTGTGCCGGAAAACTCTTTTCGCTCGCTACCGTGAAGAACAGTGACTTCATAACGTGTGTCGTCGGTACCCAGTGAGCATTGCTGATAGTAGTCCACATAAACCTGATAATGCCCCATCGGAGCCGTGCTCTTGGCCCAGTAGATATTCTCAACGGGTTCCGCGGTGGGGTCTTTGCATCCGGCATTTTTATCGACATCGAGTTCTCCCCTGGAGGGAGAGTGTTTGTTTTGCCAGGAGATTTCAAAGCCGCTGGGATCGATGCAGTGCAAATCGAGGTCGTTGGTGTTGAACCAGATCAGGGACATCTGAATGTCGCCTGTTTTGGCACCAGCCTTATCGAGCCTCTCCTGGAAGTCCTTGGGAGCTGGTGGTGGTTCCGATGAAGTTGAAGTGGGGTTTGAGATGAGCGATGGTCCCTGCCCGGCACCAGTACCAGCAGTGGCAACTTGAGCGATAGCCAAATACGCCTCACCGATTACCCAGCCGGCCAGACAGCCGACGGCACCGAATAATCCAAACAGGAGTAACTTCTTCCACGCAACAAGCAGATTCATGGAAGCCTCACCCGGTCACCGCGTCAATTTAATCAACCAGCCCAATGAAGGCTAAAGGCACAGTTGAGGTACCTTCTTGTAGGGGTGAGTCGAGCCGTGCGCGGCGCATCGAAACCCACTTCCTACAAGAATATGTCGCTGTATCCCTTGCAACCGCAAGGAACTCTTGGAGCATCACTCTTCGAGATGTAACTCTTTGAGTGAGGGAGCCTTGATGAGATCCACAATAAGCTGGCGAAGTTGCTCGGGAGCCAATTCAGCAACACGTTGCTGGATCGCTGGGACCAGTGGACCGAACTTCGCATCCAACTGAAGCAACGCCATCTCGTGGTATCCCTCAATCTTGCCTTCCAACTTGCCTTCCAGCTTGCCTTCCAGCTTGCCTTCCAACTTGCCGCGTTCATAGGTGGTAATCATGAATGGTTTCGCCTCCCGATAGGGTTCAGTTTCCAACAATGCCTGGAACTGCTGACGTTGGACCTCATCCAAATTCACGTAAGCTTCAAGGCAATCCGTCAGCAAAAGCCGTCGCCAGTCATTTTCGCTCGACAGAGCTATCCGCTTCAAGCTCGCGGCGTATAGTTCAGCCCGGCGTTCGCGTGGGGTCCGCATCAAGGCACTCAGGGCCACCCCCAGCAGGTTTACCCCACTCGCATAGTCTTCGGCCGGCAACCTGGGCAAACCCACGTAAGCGTACTCGAAACGGAGCAGGCGGTGGTCCCAGAAATACTCCTCATACGCATCCCAGCCGGTGCCTTCCAGACCGACACGCAGATACAGGCCGATCGGCAGCACTGGTAGACCGCTGTCTCGTCGCAGTTGCGTGTAATACTCGAACATCCGCGGTCGGAACGGTTGCACGCTCTCACGCGATTCGACCTCGACGTGGACAAGGGCGACCAGTTCGGTAAGGTCGGACTGGGGTGGTGGTGCATCGGGGCGGATGCGTAAGCGGGCCACGAGATCGAGTTGCCGCCTTTCTCCTTGCGGGGGAGCCAGGAAGACCTCTTTGTCCAGCCAGGTTATGTCGGAGAAATCGAAGCGCTTGGCCCAGTCCGAGAAGAAGCATTGGAAGAACTGCTCGAAGAACTCCTTCAGTAGTACTTTCAAACGCTGATCGTGATCCGGTGATGGGGAGTCCGACATCGCGTGTCACCCCGATAAATAACAACTAGACCGAAGAAAGGTCACAAGCCGGATTCAAACAGCGCGGGGAACTTTCCCATCGCGTCGGAAAGAACTGTTATCCGCGTCCAGATCCTTGAGTTTTCCTTGGTCCACACCATACGACCAGGCGTACCGGGCGGGGCTATCCCGACAAGTTCATCCAGCAAACCGTGGCTAACCATCTTTTCTTCTACCTTCTTGTCTTT
>DASZJS010000321.1:0-9270 GCA_035947935.1 Gemmata sp.
TGTACTGACGCCGCACCCTATGTCAATCTTAGAACTCGGCCGCTACATCACACGATCATGCTGGTGAACGGCTTGGCTTTCTCGACGATCGCGATTGGTCGGCCGTTGACCGTCTCGTTCTTCTTGGTGTAGTCGATCCCCAGCAACTCGCAGACTGTTGCCAGAAAGTCCTGGGTAGTCGTTGGGCGATCGGTCACGCTTGCACCTTCCTTGTCCGTCTTTCCGACCACTATGCCGCCCTTGATTCCGCCGCCGAACATGGCAAGGCTCCAGGCACGCGGATAGTGATCGCGACCCGGAGCCGCACCGCGAGTGTTGATGTTGGGAGTTCGCCCGAATTCGCCCATCCAGAGGACCAGGGTGCTATCGAGCCGACCCTTTTCCTTCAAGTCGTTGATGAGCGCCGAGAGAGCCGAATCGACTTGCCCGGAAAGAGTTTTCACCCGGTTGAAATTGTCCTGGTGAGTGTCCCACCCACCCAGATTCACTTCAACGAACGGCACACCAACCTCGACCAGTCGGCGCGCCATGATGACGCCCTCTGCAAACCGTCCCGTGCCATATTTCGCCTTGTTGGCTGGTGGTTCGGCAGACAGGTCGAATGCCTTGGCTTCCTTCGACTGCATCAACTTAACGGCTCGTTCGTAGGTTGTCTTGTGGTCGTTGATGGCATCGGCTCCGTATTCCCGATGGAACGCCTGTTCCATCTTTTCGAGGAGCCCGACCCGGTTGTCGAACTGCGAGTCGCTCACAATCGCTTTCAGGTCTTCAACGCCGCGGTTCGGGTCGGTGATGAGAAGGGGCTGATGTTTCGGCCCCAGGAAGCCGGACCCGAAGCTCCGGCTGTTGATCGCGACGTAGTTCGGCATCGCGCCTTCCGAATCGCCGAGTTCCTTCGACGTGATCGAGCCGAGAGAGGGGTAAGTGATGCCGCCTAGTCCTTCGCGGTAGCCAGTGTGCATGAAATACTTGGCCCGAGCGTGTGCCCCTTCGGGCGTGGTCATCGAGCGAACGAGAACGCCGCGGTCCATCACACCGGCAACCTTCGGCAGGTGTTCGCTGATTTCGATTCCCGAAGCGGCGGTCTTAATTGGTTTGAAGGTGCCCGCGCCCTTGCTCTCCGGCTTGAGGTCGAAGGTGTCCTTGTGGCTCGGTCCACCATCCATCCAGAGCAGGATGCACGATTTGGCCGGAGTCTTCTTGCCAGCAGCAGCCTTGGCAAGCACCGGAAGCCACCCGGACAGCGCGGGTGCAAACACCCCCGCTGCGGTGAGTTTGAGGAAGTCCCGACGGGTCTTTTCTTGCAGGTATGAGGAAAACATTGGCAGACTCCGATAAGTGGTTTGGATTAAGTATGTTCGCTCAGCGAACCAGTGTGAATTCGCTGCTGTTCAGGACGGCCCAGAGGATATCTCCGTAGGCCGTGGCACGGGTACTGCTTTTGTTCACATACTCGGTGAGCGATTTCTTCTCATCGGAGGTCGGTTGGCGCGAGAGTGCAGCAAGGTAGATCCGCTCGATGGCATCTTCCGGAGTACTGGCCGATCCAACGATTGCCCGGACGGTTCCCGGGTTGTTGGCGATCGGGGAATTCATCAATCGAAGAGCTTGTGGAATGCCAACCTCGTAGTCGATCGCGCTGGCGGTCTCGGCCCCGGCCAGAAAGAAGTTCACGAACTGTGCCCGGGCACCGACAGGCGGTCCGCCCTTGTTCGCTCCCTTTGGTCCTTTGCCGGCATCCGCTCCACGGATGTTGCCGGTCACCTTGCCGAGCGAATCGAAGAGTTGTTCCGGCGACATCACCTTCACGGTCATGTGGCTGAACAGTTTGGTATCGGCCTTGTTGTCCATCGTCGGTTTGCTCGACCGCTGATACGTCTGGCTCAGGCAGATGGCCTTGATGAGATACTTGAGATCAAACCCGGTGGTTCCGATGTGATAAGCCAGGGCATCGAGCAATGCGGGGTGGGAAGGCTCGTTCTCCGGCAGCATGTCATCGACCGGATTGACGAACCCATGCCCAAGCAAATGTGCCCAGGTTCGATTCACGAGAGACCGTGAGAAATACGGGTTCTCCGCGCTGGTCAGCCATTTGGCAAGGACGGGGCGATACGGTTCGTTGGCGCTCAGCTTGGGTTCGGGGCCACCGAGGAACTTGGCTGGCACGGTCTTGGCCGATTCGGGAAGGAAATCCTTCTGTTTCGTTTTGCCAGGCCCTTCCGTCACGCCGAGCTTGGTGTTGTCGCCGCCTTTGTTGGCGTTTTTAGGAACGTCTGCCTTCACCTTCGAGAAGAACGTGGCCATGCCCCAGTATTCGGTTTGCTTCCAGGTGGTGAACGGGTGATTGTGACATTGGGCGCACTGAATCTGGATGCCGAGGAAATGTTGCCCAACAGTATCGGTCAGCTTGTCGATCGAGCGATTTGCCAAATAGTAAGTGACTTCGGGATTCGTATCGACTTCTCCCGTTGCCGTGATGAGTGAGGTAACCAGTTGATTCCAGGACACGTTCTTGTTGAACTCTTCCTCGAACCACTTGTGCAACGGTTCTCGTTGAACGAGTCGGTTGCCGGAGTCGCGGGGGAATAGCTTGGCGGTCCAGATATCGGCCATCCGCCGACCGTAGTTCGGGTCGGCAAGCAACTCATCGAGCAGCTTTGCGCGCTTGTCGGTGTCGTTACTATCGATGAACACCTTCGCTTTCTCGGCGGATGGAACCGCGCCGGTGATATCCAGATACGCTCTGCGAAGGAACTCCACATCCGAGCAGATTGCCGATGGGCTGAGTTTGGCCTCGGTCAACTTCCGGAGAACTTCATCGTCGATCAATTTGGCGATCGCCGTAGCGTCCTTGGTCGAAGGTATCGGCAGCGTGGGCGGGTTGAGCGGCTTGGCCGGGGTAGTTTCGGATGGGGTCGTGACCGCGGGTGTCGGATCGACCGCCTTCATGCCTTTCTTGCCCTGCTTTGCCACCTGGGCATCGGCGATGCGGAAATCTCCGCACAGCACGGCCAGGCCGGCAGACAGGACGAACAGTGCTAACGGGCGGAACCGCATCTCGTTAACCCTCCTCTGGCGATCGGTCGGCGGCGATTCGGAACATTTCCAGTTCCAGGTTTCAGGCGGATGTTTCCGCTTTTGGAATCACCCCGGGCGATGGATACCCATTCAACCCTCGCCCGGGGGCGAAAGTTCCGCCGACCACACAATACAGAATGCACGAAAACGAGCGAAATTGTCTGAGAAAGCGATGACAGGTGATCGAAAGGAGAGAGATTGAGAGAAAAGACCGACCTGTTCAGACCCCGAACAGTGCCTTGGCGTTTCGAGTGGTGCATTCTTCAAGTGTCGCCAGCGGCACACTTTTCACTTCGGCCAATAGCGCAGCGGTATGGGTCACGTAACCCGGTTCGTTACGCTTTCCACGCACAGGCTGTGGTGCCAGGTAAGGACAATCGGTTTCCACGAGGAGGCGTTCGAGCGGCACTTCCTTCACGATATCCCGCAAGGTCTGAGCAGTCGGATACGTCACCATTCCGGCAAACGATATGTACAGCCCCATTTCCAGACACGCCTTAGCCGTTGCCAAATCGCCGCTGAACGAGTGCATCACGGCTCGAACTGGCCCGTGCTTCTCGAACTCCATTCGCAGCACCTTCACCACATCCGCCTCGGCTTCGCGGCAATGGATGACAAACGGTTTCCCCACGCGGCGAGCCAACGCGATGTGTCGGGCGAAGTAGTCTTCCTGAAGTGAAAACGGAGTCTTATCCCAGTAGCGGTCGAGGCCCGTTTCCCCAATGGCAACAACTCGCGGTTCCGTTTCGGCAAGCCGGACGATCTCCTCCCAGTCACCCGCTTTCGCTGCCGCAGCGCTGTTTGGCTGAATGCCTACCGCTGCAACCACGAGCGGAAACGTCTGTGCAATCCGGACCGATTCGAGTGACGATTCGCGGTCGATCCCGAGGCAGACCACACGCTCAAGCCCGGCTGCGGCAGCTCGTTCAAGCACTGCGGGCAAATCCTTGCGGAAGCGGTCATCGAACAGGTGGGAATGTGTGTCGATCAGAGACATTGTGGAACGTGGAGGTTTGGTGATGGTGGTAGGGCCACCCCATCGCTGACGCTCTGGGTTCGCCCGGACAGTGAGTCTCCGGGTGAGTCCAGAGCGCCAGTTTTGAAGTTGCGCTTTTTATGGTTGTTGTGCGAAAAGCCCGATACAAGCCCGAAGCGCCAGCGAGGGAAAAGCTTTCCCTCGCTGGCGCTTCGGGCTTGTGGGGATGGTGCTTCCATACCTCGGTTTTCAACTGTGGACCTTTGGGCTTGAACAAAAAGCGCAACTTCAAAAAGCGCCAACGATGGCGTGGATCGTTGACTATCGTCTCAAACCAAAGGTCGATGCGGCTCGATCGGCGGCTGTGGTGAGTGGGTTCCATGCAATACCGGCCGCGAACAGCACAACGGTCAGAACAGTCAGGTAGAGCGAGGCGAAAGATCCCACTCGCAACTCGCCTGCTTGTTGGCTGACAACACTTCCCGGCGGAACTTCCGCATCCGGGCTATCGAGCAGCATCACCCGGACCACTTTCAGGTAGTAATACGCACTCACTGCGGTATTGATGGCAGCCACCCCAAACAGGACGTAAAACGTGGTGCCAAGGTTCGCATGCCCCGTCGCAATGGCAAGCTTCGCGGCATTATAAACCGCAGCAAATGCCTGAAACTTCCCGGCAAATCCAGCCAGGGGCGGAAGGCCCAACAGGGCGAGCAGGAACACCGTCATCGTGATTGCCAACACGGGCGAACGCTGGATGAGCCCCCGGTACGCGGAGAGTTCTTCCGAGCGAGTTGCGTTGCGAACCAGCGCCACGACTGCGAACGCCCCCAGATTCATCGCGATATAAGCAGCGAGATAGTAGAGGATGCTCGCGGCCCCGGAAGCAGTGACCGTCGATACCGCCAACAGCATGTATCCCGCGTGGGCGATGGTGGAGTAGGCGAGAAGCCGTTTGAGGTTGGTTTGTCCGAACGCCGCGAGGTTGCCGAAAGTGATGGTGATCGCAGCGATCACACCCACGCCGAGCCCGAGCGAGCCGGGAACTACCCACTCCAGCGGTTGATGAGCCTGGAGCGTCAGCAGGATGCGAGTCGTCAGCGCTAACGCCGCTGCCTTGGAGGTTACCGACAGGAAGCCGGCAACCTCAGCTGCGGCACCCTCAAATACATCGGGGCACCAGAAATGGAAGGGCACCGCCGCCAGCTTGAATCCGAGCCCGACAAGCAGTAGCCCGAAACCCGCGAGCATGGGCAGATCGAGAGTTCGGCGTGAGACGGCTTCGGCAATATCCGGCAGATAGCCCGTACCAAAAGTGCCCGATAGCAAAGTAATCCCATAGAGCATCACGCCGCTCGCCCCGGCACCGTAAACGACGTACTTGAGTGCAGCCTCCGAGCCGGTTCGCTTGCCTTTCAGGAATCCGGCAAGGGCATAACTCGGGAGGCTCGCCATCTCAACCGCGATGAACACCATCAGCAGGTGGTTTGCGGACACCATCAGGAGCATTCCGAGCGTACCACCCAGGATCAGGGCATAGAAATCCCCCGAATCCCCGGCGTCCGGAATCCCCGTGAGTTGCGTTAACAACACCGTCAGCAACGCAGCGATCAGAACAAGGCACCGAACAAACCCGGCAAACTGATCGGAGACAAGCATTCCATCGAAGTAGGGTCCGGCATATGCCCCTGCACCCTTGTCAAAAACTTTGAGTTGGTCGCAGATTGCGAATAAGGCAGCCGTGAGGATCACGATCGCCACTGCGCCGAGGTGAGAGCGGTCGAACTGTCGGATCAATCGGGCCAGCAGGAGCGCGACAATCCCTCCACACACCACCAATTCGGGTGCGAATAAAAGGAGATTGTTTCCAAGAGTCGATTGCAGTGCTTGAATTCGCGCGGATGTGGGGAACATCGTGAGCCCCTGACGACCCCGCCACCGGGCGGAGGAGAGAAGTCACAGCGTACCCGCCAAAACAGGCCGAGGAAAGGGGCAAACAGATTTCAGGAGTTTCTCGCTGGAACGATCTTGAGGGGGGATGAGGGGGAGTTTTCCGATACTTAGGCGGCCATCATCCGGATATGGCCTTTTGTCCGTTGCATCCACAACCAACTCCGCCCACGCGTGGGCGCAATGCCGAGGGGGTGAGAACAGGGAGGTAACGGATCGGTCAGCCGGTCCAAATCACGAGTTTGTTTATGATTGAAGTGTTTATTGTGGAGCGATCAGGCATGTGTTAGGGGCTTTGACACATGACGATTTGTGACCGCGACTGGTGTTTGAATCTGTGATAGGGATAGGAAATGCCTTGTTATAGTGCCAAAACACATCATCGCAATCTTGTGAGATTACTGACACCGCTGACACCCTTGACTCAACACGTCTGAACGAATGACGGTCTGGCCGCGCGTGCACGCGTGGGCAGAGCTGCCAATCTCTCTGGCATCGAACTGGCATCCCCATCTATGTCCTGATGAACGATAATGGGCTATCGAGTGATGCGGCGCGCCTGCCTCAGGGGAGGGTTACGATGCGGTTCAAAGTGATATGGGTTATCCCGGCGACGATTGTCCTGGGGCTGTTCATTATCTTGTTTTTCCAGGGAGCCTTTACCGTGCCGGACCAATTCCCAGTTCTCGATCCTGACGAGATGGGGATCGCTGCCGCATTACTCCCGAGCGGCTCGGAACAGGCCACTTTCGGCTCGGGGTGCTTCTGGTGTTCCGAAGCGGTGTTCCAGCAGCTGAAGGGTGTGCAGAAAGTAGTGTCTGGTTACAGCGGCGGTTCCGTCAAGAACCCCACATACAAGCAAGTCTGCAGCGGGACGACCGGACATGCCGAGGTCGTGCAGATCACCTTCGACACCGCCGTCGTCTCATACCCAGAACTGTTGGAGGTGTTCTGGCGGTCGCACGACCCTACCACGCAGGACCGCCAGGGCAACGACGTCGGGACGCAGTACCGATCCGTAGTTTTCTACCACACCGACCGACAGCACCAGTTGGCGGAGTGCTACAAGCAGAAGATCGATGCGGCCGAGGTCTTCAAATCGCCTCTCGTCACTGAGATCGCACCGTTCACCGAGTTCTACCCGGCCGAGGTGGGCCATCAGAATTACTACGCAGAAAATTCGCGGCAGCCGTACTGCCGAATCGTCATCCGCCCGAAACTCGACAAGTTACAGAAGGTATTCGGCGAAAAGATGAGGGCGGAGTAACGCTGGCATCCGCATCAATTGCCAGGAGTAACCCGCGACAGCGTGCCGTGCAAATCAGTCGGGACAAAACGCCACTCGAAAACCGTATGTGGTGTCTCCAACGCTCCCATGTTCGGAAACCCCGCGACACGCCCCTCGACAATGCTCCGCGTCGTCTTCCCACGAGCCGCCACGCAAAATGCTCTCGTCATGGCGTTCCACAGGCGTTCCATGCAAGGGACCGACCGAGCGCACGGGGTCCTTGGCATCCAGGCCTTCGTAGGGGCCATAGTAATCTTCGCACCACTGGGCGACGTTGCCATGCATGTCGAACAAGCCCCACGCATTGGGTTTCTTCTCACCGACGGGGTGGGGGCGTCCATTCGCATTGTCCTTGAACCAGGCATATTCGCCGAGTTTGTTCGGATCCTCGCCGAAATAATAAGGCGTCTTGCTACCGGCCCGGCAGGCATATTCCCACTCCGCTTCGGTCGGCAACCGGAACTGGCGTTTCTGTTTGTCGTTGTCCCGCATTTTCTTGCAGAAATCCGATGCTCCGCGCCACCCTTGCCCCACGGCCGGAAGGTTCATGCCCTTCACGAAGAAGGGGCGTTGCTCATCCCTCATTACCGCAGTGAATTGTTCTTGTGTCACCGGATACACACCCAGGTAGAAGGCCCGGGTGATCTCCACCTCGTGCAAACTTTCAGGTCCAATGAAGGGATTCCGTCCCCCACCGCAGTTGTGCCCTCGCTCATCCGCGGGCGACCCCATCCTGAACTTCCCCTTTGGAATCAGCACGAATTCCATTTTCATCTCGCCGCCCAGCTCGACCGTTAGCGGCTTCGATGATTCCTTTTCCGGCTCGATGTGCGCCACAGGTTGCGCTGCGGGTGGCGTTTGGCCACTACAGCCTAATGCGAACAAACACGAAAAGCTGAACGAGGGCAGATAGAAGAGGTAGCGCAACATGAGTTGTCTCCCGAAGATTTACCAGCCTGTCCGTGCGCTCGCATCGGCGCCCGCCACCCGTTGCCGAAGAGCTGCGGGTTCCAGGAAATCGGCTCCCTGGAGCGCCTTTACCAGCTCGGGCATTCTGCCGACCGTCTCCATTAAGACGATTTCGTTGGTGTCCTCGTTTGCGCTGGCTTGTGCGAAGGGGGTCAGCATTTTTCGAGGGATTCCCCAACAATGAGGAAGCCCAGGAATTCCAATTTTTCCTTGCTTTGGATGCCTTGTCGCCGCTCCAATATGTAACCATTCCAGGTCTTCGCTCCACGTCAGTCCATTGAATATGCGTTAGGGCATTGCACCTACTCAGGAGTCGAAAGAATGTCCGGTCATCGCTCTCCCTCACAATTCCATCGCACCAAGCCATTCGCACGCCGCCGACTGCTTGGCTTGAGCGTACTGGTAATCCTCATTGGGGGACTCCAATCGTATGCCACAGCTGGCGATAAAATTGACCCCACAGCGCTCAAGAAAGTAAAGGCGGCGACCGTCCACATCCGAGTTCAGTTCGCCGATGGCGACGTCAGTGAAGGGAGTGGCTTCGTCACCAATACCAAAGGGTTGATTGTCACCAATGCTCATGTTGTCGGAATGCTCGATAATGACTCGCGGAAGCCATCGAAGATCGAGATTACCTTCAATAGTGGCGAAGCCAACAGCAAGACTGTCCAAGCGACGGTCGGCTACGTCGATGGAGAGAGCGATCTTGCGCTGTTGAAGATGGCAGGGAAAGACATCGCAATAGTTCCAGACCTGCTGCCGGTGGCGCTCTCCTCGAAACTCACCGAAACCCAGGATGTGTTCGTGGTCGGCTTCCCGCTGGGCAAGCAGGCCGGTCCCAATGTGACCGTGACGGCCACAACCGTGACCAGCTTGCGCAAAGAAGGTGCCAATATCAAGCAGGTTCAGGTGAATGGTGGGATGCACCCGGGGAATTCCGGTGGTCCGGTTGTCGATAAAGATGGAAACCTGGTTGGAATCGCGGTGGCTGCCTACGCCGGAACTCAGT
>DASZJS010000322.1:0-28880 GCA_035947935.1 Gemmata sp.
CTTCCGACCGACCCGGACGCCACGGTTCGCAAGCTCACACAGGAACAGGAACGGTTGTCGCTGCTCTCCCAGAATGTTGCCCTTCTGGAACGACTGCACCAGGACCGATCGGAACTCACCAAGGCGGTTGCTGGAGGAAAGCAGGCGAAGGCCGAGGAAAGTCGATTGCTCGCGGAGGGGAAGAAGGTCAAGGAAGAGTTCGATGCGCTCCAGGGGCGAGTGAAAACCGTGACGGAAGCACGCGGAAAGGCCGAAGAGGCAGCCGCCGAAGCACGGGCGTTGTCCAAGCAGGCCCGCGAACTTGCCGATGAGTTCAAACAACTGACCGGAGCAAAAACGTGCCGGGCCTGCGGCCAACCGCTTACCCCAGAACACTTCGACAGCGAGAAGAAAAAACGCGATCTGGATGCTCGGTCAGCCGAGAGGAAACTCGACACACAGAGCGCTACGGTCATCGCCGCCCGGCAGACGGAGACAGAGGCGATTGCGAAGGAAGCCGCCGAGCGCGAGCGCCTGGAAAAACTGCGCGATAGCTACAAGGATGCCGGGGCATCGGTCAAGCAGTTCGCCCAGGACATCAAACGACTGACCGATTCGTGTCGGCACACATTCTTCGCCCTCCCCGATGAGTTCAAGCAGAAGATCGGCCCCACAGAGCCGGACGACTGGGCCAGGGCGACTTATCCGGATCGGGCCGACCTCACCGAACTTTCCACTCAGGTTCATGGGCTCGACGGGGTCAAACGAAAACTCAAACAGGCCCAGGATGAAGCCCGGAAAGTCCAGACGCTCCGAACCAAGCTCGAATCGGCACGCGATGGTTTGCTGAAAGCGAAACAGGGGCTTCCAGCTGGCGACCCGGCCGCGATCCGCCAGGAGTTTGCAGCGAAGCAAAGCGAAGAGACCACGGTTACCGCTTCGATCAAGGCAACCAAGCGGGAGATCGATGTCACCGACAAGGAGACCGAGCGACAGCAACGGGAGTTATCCGGGATCGACAATCAGTTGACCGAGCTTACTGGCAAACTGAACCTGGAGGAATCGACTCGCAAACACAGCACCGAGGCGATCGACCGCGCCAAGAGAACTCTGCCGGATGTTTGGCAAAAGCCAGCCGAAACCGCGGGCTTGAAAGAGCAGTTGCAGTGGAAGGAAGAGTTCGAGTCACTGACCGCGAAGGGCGTCGAGACAAAGTTCACGCAACTCCAGGCTGCCCGTGGCGGCCTCGACTCGTTGCGAGCCGAGATCAAGCAACACGAAGATGAAGTCGAGGCTTTCCCACCCGAAGCTCGCCGAGCGCCTGATGAAGTGAAGGTGGAGACGATAGCCGCGAAGAAGGAACTTGAGCAGCGGAACAAGGAACTGCTCGAAGCCCACCGGCAAAAGGGGAGTCTCGATGAGTATCGCCGCCAGCGAGAGGAACTCAATACCCGACACAAGGCAGTTGATGGGGAACTCAACCGCTACAAGCTGCTCACGGAACTGCTGGGGCGGGATCGCTTGCAGCGATTTTTGGTCCGCAAGGCCGAGAAGCAGATCGTGGATTACGCCAACGGGATTCTCGACCGGCTCAGTAGCGGCCAACTGTTCCTGCGACTCGTTGGAACAGATGACGGATCGACGGAGAAGGCGTTGGAACTGGAATGCTCAAATCTGGTAACGGGGGGATCGGCGATCAATGTGGCGTTTCTGAGTGGGAGTCAGCGGTTCCGGGTCGCTGTGGCTCTGGCGCTGGGAATTGGCCAGTACGCAAGTAAGCAGCACCGACCGATTGAGAGCGTGATTATCGATGAGGGCTTCGGTTGTCTCGACCGCGCCGGTCGGCAGGTGATGATCCAGGAGTTGCAGAATCTCCGTGGGCACTTGCACTGCATCCTACTGGTGAGCCACCAGGAAGAGTTCGCCGATGCGTTCCCGGATGGCTACCGCTTTGAGTTGCACGATGGCGCGACGAAGATAAGCCGCTTCATCAGGTGAAAGTGATTCATTAGATTTCGGGTAGTGGCCAAGCATTGTGTTGATTTTCTGGGCCATTGGCACTTTAGCGGAAGAATACAAACCAAATGCCAGCACCAATCGCGATCCAGAAGATAATACCGATGATGGCCGCAAGATCATCGCGCTTACTAGAAAACTTCCAGCGACCGAACGTAATGCACCAAAGAATGAGATGACCAATCCCATAGATCGCCACTTCGAACACCAGTTCAAGTGCGGCCTCAAGCATTGCGAATCTCTTTTTGCGAAACTACCATTGCTCGCTTGACCGTTCGCATGTTCGCCGTTCGCAAGGCAGATTCGGCAATAGTTGTTGTACACCACATTATTCCAGATAACCAAGATCAAGACTCCTCACGATACAAGCGAAAGCGAACAATGAAAATGACAATGCCATTATTATGATTGCTATGATTCGCAGCCACCGACACGAAGACAGTGACCCAAATGTGGCCGGGATAGTAATCACAAAGATGAGTAAAGGCACAATGTGTATATCGGGCATGAAGTGAGGAGAGAAAAAACGGAGTACAACAAGTACATAATAAACAGCAATGATTACACCTATTCGGGCGATTGCTTCTCTTGCTACTGACAGTCGGCGCAACTCTTGAACGCAGAAATGCCCAATCGCAATCCTGCTCCGGCTGAACAGAACGTGGAATAGCAAAAAGCTAACTATTAATAGCAAGAATAGTGCAAAGCTTGCGACGAAGAACGACTCGCCTTTTTCAGTCATCGGTCGCCTTCTCACTCGCTCATCGTCACTGATGTCGGTTTCACGGGAGTGGGGTTGTGTGTGGCAGATTCACTTCAGCCCCATAGTCACTAAGAGGCTCTGACAAAACCATTCAGCGCGATCAATTTTTGAACAGTATTTAGGGTTTTGTCAGAGCCTCTAAGGTTATTTGACTTTAATTCGCCGGAACATGTCTTCCTTTCCATCGATGTCCTTTGTCGTCATTTCAGTGTCAGTCAACTTCGTGATGGTAAATGTATCCCCATCCGACCTATCGGTTTTTAACGTCGTAATTACCTTATTCCCTTCTACCTTATACGTCCCTTCGCTTTTCTCCTCCTTGCCATTGGTAGTTTCGGAGACAGACAGCTTCCCGTCCTTGGAGAACTCGACAACAACCTTGACCGTTGTTGAACGCTCGACCAACTCCCATTTCCCCACAAGTTTTTTGGCGTCAATTGTTTCAGTCTTGTCATCACCATTTACTACCACTCCCAAAGCAGCGATGAGAGCACAGCTTAAAAGCATACGCATTGGAAAGCTCCTGTAAAAGTAATCGTCATGGGCTCTTTAGAGTTTACAACTACTGATTTGAAGCACAAGATTTTTTTGAACATGTGAATAGATTGAAACGCCCAACAACCATTCCACCCCCGTAAAAACGTCCATGATAGTAAGAGGCTCTGACAAAACCCTAAATACTGTTCAAAAATTGATCGCGCTGATGGTTTTTGTCAGAGCCTCTAACACGAAAAACCCGGTCATAACAGTCTGCCTAGTGTACGAATGTGAGAACTGCGAACGGACTACCGCACTTGGCTTGCGGCTTTTCTCAAGACATCCGTTCTTGCGGTCAAGTGTGAGTAGTGTTTGTGTAAGATAGCGGCTCATAGCCGCCGTCATTTGGGAGGTTCTGCCGGGGGTGTAAAAGACTCTACCGGAGGTGTTAGATAGGAGTCGGCAGAACTCGCCTTCGCACTGCTCGTCAGACTGTTCTGGTAGGCGAGGATGTAGGGTAGCGTGATGGTATCTCCGAGAGCCGAGAACGGAATGTCGAAGAGAGCCCACAACGGGTCAATGTCGTGCTGAGGCATGGAACTGCGTGCTGCCCATAGGATCTCGATGTCATCCATTACTCCCCCGTATATCCGCTTCTGGTGTTCCTCGGAGACATGCCAGAGGGGGCCTATCGTCCCGTTCGTCCCGTGCAGTGAAGTGTCGGTGTCCTCCAATTGTGGAGTAGTCGTTCTAAAAGGTGGGTTCAGCTCGTAACCGAGTGTGTTCACCGCCGTCCCGCAACCTCCGGTGAGGAGGGCAGCCATCAGCCCGACAAACAACCCGGCTCTGGAATACATCCAACTACCCCCATCGAGAAGGACGGGAGGATAGCAACTCGATTCGGCAAGTCAACGAAAACTTGGAAATGTCAAGGCCGTTTTGCGTATGAGTTTGGGGGAGTGGGGCAGAGTCTTCAACTTGGCAGAGTAGACATCCGCTCCGCGCAACGTCGACTCTCCAAACAAGGCCCCCAAACTGTCTGGAAGACAGCGAAAAGTTTGTCCGCGAGGAGGTGTGCCATCATCACATGATGAGCGAAGTTGCGTCACTCTCAACAAGAGCAACGCGATCGGAACATCCGAGGGGTAGAAGATCAATCAGCCAGTACACATCGCGAGTTTGTTTATGATTGAAGTGATTGTTCTTGGTCATCGGGCATGTGCAAAGGGGCTGTGACACATGACAATTTGTGACGGAGACTGGTGTCTGAATCTGTGATTGGGATGGAAAACGCCTTGTTATAGTGCCAAAACTCATCCTCGCAATCTTGTGAGATTACTGACACCGCTGACACCGCTGACACCGCTGACAAACTCTCCTGATCCTGCCCACGCGTGGGCAGTGTACGCACAAAGTAAGTGGATAAACCAAATACCGACCCCATTGCCGCGGCCTCGGTCCCGTGCAAATGGTGCCCGGACGAAGCATTTCGTTTTTTTATCGACGAATTCCCTCACCTCCGGGAACATTAGGTCGATCGCACTCATTGCGAGGCACGCATGCCGACTGCCTTTTCCAACGGACTCCGCCGTGCGGCGGCCCGGCTGTCTCCGGACACCGCCCCCGATGGGGAACTGCTTGCCCGATTCCTGGATCGCCGAGACGAGGCCGCGTTCGCGCCTTGGTGCGCAGACATGCCGGGATGGTGTCCGGCACCTGTCGCCGCGTTCTCGGCAACGTCGCGGACGCGGACGATGCGTTTCAGGCCACGTTCGTGGTACTCGTCCGCAAGGCCCACTCACTCACCGAACGACCGTGCGTGGGAAACTTCCTGTATGGCGTCGCGTTCCATACCGCACTCAAGGTCAGGGCAATGGCCGTGAAACGCCGCTTGAAAGAGGCGCGGGCTAAAGGTTCGGAACCGTCTCCGGATCAATCTGAACTCCTGATGGCGCTGGATGAGGAACTGGCCCACCTGCCGGACAAGTACCGCGAGCCGGTGGTGCTGTGCGAACTCGAAGGGCGTTCCCGGCGCGATGCGGCAGAGACGCTCGGCATCCCGGAAGGAACCATTTCCAGCCGACTGGCGACCGCGCACCGGATGCTGGAGAAGCGGCTTCGGTCGCGGGGCTTCGCGGCAGTGTGCATCGCCGCGGTACTGGTGGGACAGGTGTCCACCGCGACTGATACGCTTGCTGCCGCGGGAGTGAAGGCCGCGTTCAGTCCGACACAGAACGTCTCACAACTCGCAACTGAGGTTACGAAGATGCTGTTATTGCACAAACTTGGGATCGGGACAGCCGTGCTGGCGGCGCTCCTGGTGGGAATTGCGACTGCGTTACCCGCCAACACAATCGACGAAAAGCCAAAGATGGCCACGGAATCGAAGGTCATTTTGGCACAAACCCCGACCGCTCAGATTGCGACAGTAATGTTCGCAGCACCGGCCCCGAAACCCGGCCCCAAGCGGCTCCTCGTCGCTTCAAGTAACCACTCCGGGAACTGGGAGATCTACTTGGTTCATCCGGACACCGGGGAAACGAAGAACCTGACCAACCACAAGGCAAAGGATACCCAACCGGCCTGGTCGCCGGATGGGAAACGGATCGCGTTTGTCTCGGATAGGGAGGGAACTCTGGAACTCTGGATCATGGATGCCGACGGTGGGAATCCCCGAGCCGTGTCAGCCGACACAAAGGGTTGCACCTGGTTGCGGTGGTCGCCGGACGGGAAGCGGATCGCGTTCGTGACTGAGAGCAACGGCAAGAATGACATCTACACTGCCGAGGTGGCGACCGGGAAAATCATCAAACTCACCGACGAGGAGTTCTCCAGCCGAGAGCCAGCGTGGTCACCCGACGGGAAGAAACTGGTCTACAGCTACTACCCCGACAAGGGGCGTTGCCGGCTGTGCCTGATGAATGCGGACGGGACTGCGAAACAGGATCTGGCCGGGGATGAAGGCGGTGTTGGGGGCACGTGGTCGCCGGACGGCAAACACCTTGCCTTCACCTCACTCGGGGACCAAGGATACCGGGTGTACGCCATCGACGCCGATGGGAAAAACGTCCGTGATCTCTTTACCTACCCTGCACCAACTGTCGGTGCGATCCCGCAGTGGTCACCAGATGGAAAGAAGATTGTGTTCGCGGAATGGGAGGCAATCGGAAGAATGATCCAGGTCGCAGTGACGGGCTCAGACGGGACTGGCTATGAGATTCTGACCTCAAAGGCTTCGCACTCCCATGCACGGTGGTCGCCGGATGGGAAATCCCTCAGCTACGGCCGCTTCGAGGACAAACACGGATACTTTCGGGAAGACCAGAAGGCGATACTCTTCGTGAGCGATGCGGATGGGAAGAACCCACGGGAACTACTCCGCGCCTACGGCGGTGCCGAGTGGTGCCCGCGATGACCGGTCAATGGTATTATCAGACGCACACTTCGAGCGTGAGGAAGTAGTCGGGCTCCTTCTTGTACAACTCCGCCGCGTAACGGAGTGTTTTGATGCGGTCGGCGTGCCACGGGTTTTCGAGCCTGGGCATCATGTCCTGGTAGGGAAATTCGATCAGGAGGTCTTGCCGCACCAGCATTGCCCGCACTTTCCGGATTCGTTCATCGCCCACCAGTTCGCAGGTCAAAAACAGAGCGTATTTCACGATGGTCACGGGTTGCCCCGTGTCCTGTCGGATGTGCCCGGCGACAAAATGTTCCGCCACGGCATTGAGGACGAAATTCAACAAGAACCAGCGATCGTCTTTCGGAATCGGCATCACGGGCTTGTCAGTGGTAGTGGCCCTGGCAGCGGCCTCGATTTTCTCCACAGCGACCCGATTCAGAAATACCTCGTGAAGCGATTTCTCCATCACCGTGCGGATCTTCAGGCTACCATCGGCAAAGATATTCAAGCTGACGATGATGCGGTCGAGGAATTCCTTGGCTGCCCACTGTCGATTGGCCTTGTATCGGCCCCACCAGCGGCCGGCGAAGAACGTGGCCGTGGAGGTAGTCGCGGCGACCAGTATGGTCACGACAATTCGCTTGATGTACTCGGTCGAAACCTCGTCGCCGTTGAGTCCGAACAGGAACATGTGCGATCTCTGGGGTTCCGTTCAAAGTATAAGGTGAACGATCACCGCGATTTGTTACGTTTCATTGCGAGCTGTTCGCCGATCGATGAACCGGGTTGGCTCAGGGACAAGTGTATTCAACTTTGTGCTTTGAACCATGCTTGTAGTGAGATGTGCTGTTGGAAGCAGTATTGTAGCCAGAGTCCGCCGCAAAAAGCTGTTTGGATTGGGCGTGACCTGTGACGGAACTCTGGCGAGTTCCGCTATAACACGGCTTCGATGCCAACAGACTTACGTCAATGGCCTCCTCCAGGTCCCCCGAACAAGCCCATCGAGAAGCTGAGGATCTGCTTCTTGTCCGTCGGTGCCTGGTTCAGGGGAATTGCAAAATCGAGTGCCAGCGGCAGCGGTCCAAGAGCCGGGATCGAGACCCGGATCCCGGCCCCAATAGCAACCCGGTAGTTGTGGATCGAGATATTCTGCTCGACCGTCCCGTGGTCGCAGAAGATGACGCCCTGGAGTTTGTCGTTAGTCAGGAGTGGAACCTGGTACTCGATTGTATTGAGCCACGCGAAATTACCACCGATCGGATAAGTATCCTGAATCGGGCCAACGCCGCGGAATTCAAATCCGCGGAAGCTCCGGATACCGCCGCCGTAGAACCGCTCATATACCGGGGCATTCCCACCCTCCACTTCCACGATCGACCGCAGACACAGCACTTGCTGGCCACTGCCGTCTTCGCGGGCGAAGTATTTGGACGACAGGAACTTGGTGAATTCGATCGTTCCGATTGGGAATTGCTCGGCCCCAAAGACTTCCTCAACCCCGGCATCGAACACACTCCCCTTGGTTGGGTTGAGGTAGCTGTCCCTTGTGTCCCGGGTGATGCCTTCCCGAATGCCAAGCAGGAAGTGGTGGCCGGCGTCGCCTGCAATTGCTTGGGGAGCGCCGATCGGTACAGCGGTGACATCGACATCTTCGATGCGGACTGATACCGAGGCTCGCCAGATCGGATCGAGGCGGCGATCGAGGGTGATCCGCGTACCGAGCCGCTCCTCGACATATGCACCATCTGGATACGCGAGTTCGCTATAGTAGTCGGCCACAGTCAACCCGAACGGGGTATCGAACAAGTATGGTTCCCGCCAGGTTGCCGAGTACCTTGAGAAGTCAATACCGGGGGAAGCTTCGATTCGGAACTCCTGTCCCGCACCGCGAAATGCCCGACCTTCAGTGAAGTCGTCCCAACTCGTGGGCCAGCGGAGGATATCGAAGTTCCGCTCGTTGATGGTCACGTTCCCCATCAACCCGGCGTCCGAATTCACGCTGCCACCCACCATGAACTGCCCGGTGCGCGTTTCCTTGACGCGCACGAGAATGTCCTGGTACATGCTATCCCATTCATTCGGGATCACCTCGACCGAAGGTGGATTGTCGCCATCGAAAATTCCAAGTCGAGCGAGCCGCATCTTGGCCGCTTCGATCTGCGGGTACTCGAATATCTGCCCCGGACGAAGATCCAACTGGTTCAAGATGACCCGGTCTTGGGTGACTTCGTTCCCCTCGATCCTGACCCGACCGATTCGCTTTGCTGCCCCGCTGTCGTTCACCACATCGTAATGCACCTGCACCAATCCCGGTTGCCCCGGCACTTCATAGAGGCGCTGCTCGACTCCGATCTGATATCCCCGTTCGCCCATGTAGTCCTTCATCCGCCTGATATCCGCCTCGGCTTTGCGGCGATCGTATGGCTCCCCTGGCTTCAGCTCGGTCAGAGCCTCGAGTGTCGGTGTCTGGAACGACTTGTTCCCATCGATCTGCTTCCCAGCGACGATGTATTGTTGCCCCTCAACGATGTGATACACGATGACGATGTGCCCCACATCGAGTGCGGGAATCACCTCCGGCGTGATCTGAACGCTCAGAAAACCAAGACCGTGGTAGTACTCGATCAACTTCTGACGGTCGAGATCTACGGTTACGGGATCGAACTTTCCACCGATGAGTCCCGCGAACTCGGATTTGGTCACGATTTGTGCGCGAAGTCGTCCGGTATTCGCTCGCACCGCGCCTCGAAACTCGATCCCCGCTACCTTGACCACTGGCCCCTCGACGATCTGATAGATGACGCGGGTGTCGGTTGGCAGGTTCCCTTCGATCAGTTCGACGCTGGCATATGTCCGACCCTCCTCCTCCCGGTACTTGCGCAGAATGGACTGCTGGCCAAACCTGTTGGCCATGGGATTCATCGGCTCCCCTTTTCGGATTCCCACCAGGGTCTGAAGGTCGTTTTTGCCGAGGTGTTGAGCACCGAGAAACTGGATATCCTCGACCGTACTGATGAGTTCCGTCACGCGGACAAGCACTTTCACTCGTCCGTCCGGCTCATCCTGGGTATGGATCTCAATCGATCGGGGGTCGAACCACTTGGTGCCCTGCAACCGACGAACATCCTCCGAGGCTGTTGCTGGTTCGTAGACAGTCCCAGGTCGGCAGAGCATGATAGCCCGGATATCTTCGGTCTTGCGGATACGATTCCCAATTGGAATCACTTCGGAGATGATCTTCCCGTTCGGGTTATCGGCCGCTCGCCCGCTGTCGGACCATAGCAGACCGCCCGCCGCGAATGCGGCAAGCACCAGCCAAATCCGGCGATCAAGGCAACAAACAATCATCGGGCGTCCCTCGGTCCCGGGTCGGCACTCATGGCATCTCAGCGCGAGTGGATCGGGCAATACGGTCGATCAGAATTTGTGTCAAGATCGTAGCGAAGAGTGCCGATAACTATTGTCTGTCACTTCCGCCCGGCGGTTGTCGATGGTCGATTGTGAAAGCCGGGTGCGAAACACGGCATGCAAATCTCACCGCACTCCGCCCAAAGCACAGCTCTGTCGAAGTTGGTCGCCTTTGGTCACATAAATGGCAAGGCAAGAAGATCTTCAAAGAAGCCGGCTCCTTCCAAAACTGGGAGAAGCGGATGAATGCCGCAAGGTGAATGCGAAAGTAATCCGATCTCTGGTCGCTGGGGTTTTCGATCAACTCGGCCTCTCACCGATCCGTACACGTCAGTCCGCCAGGGGAATACGAGGCACGAAACCCACGATGTGAT
Organism: Gemmata sp.; assembly: GCA_035947935.1. GTDB lineage: Bacteria > Planctomycetota > Planctomycetia > Gemmatales > Gemmataceae > Gemmata. Next base: position 10,418 of record DASZJS010000322.1, read on the forward strand.
AGACAATGACGATGCGTCCCACGTCGGCGGTGGGAACAATTTCCGGTGCGATCTGAACGCTTTGAACTCCGAGACTGTTGCAGTAATCGATCAGCTTCTGGCGGTAGAGATCTACGGTTACAGGGTCGAACTTCCCACCGATGAGCCCCACGAACTTCCGCTTGGTCACAAATTGCCCGTGAAGTCGTTCCGCAGTCGCCTGATCCACGCCGGCAAACAGGATCCCCGTCACCTTCACCACTGGTCCCTCGACGATCCGAAAGATGACGCGGGTATCAGTTGGCAGGTTACCTTCGATCAGTTCGACGCTGGCGTAAGCCCGCCCCTCCTCCCGATACTTGCGCAGAATGGATTGCTGGCCAAATCTGTTGGCCATGGGATTCATCGGTTCCCCTTTTCGAATTCCCACCAGGGTTTGGAGGTCGTTTTTACCGAGATGTTGATCACCGAGGAACTGGATATCCTCGACCGTAGTGGAGATGATCTTCCCATCCGGGGTATCGGCGGCAAGCGCACCGCCGTTCCAGACCGAACCTGTAACCACAAGTACAACAATCACAATCCAAATCCGACGATTGAGGCAACGAGCAATCATTGGGAATCCCTCGGTCCCGGTTCATTACCTATGACATCTCTGCGTTGAGTGGATTGGGCCATACGGCCAGTCCGAATTCGTGTCAAGATCGCGGCAACGATTGCCGACAGGGTTTCGGAAGGATGAGGGATGAAGGATGAGGGATGAAGGAAGACAAGGAATACGGGGACAGGAAACCCTCAGTTGTTTTCCTTCATCCTTCATCCCTCATCCTTTCTCCGAGGGTTGCCTTCCTCGCACCTTTCCCCACAACATCCGTTGATCGTCCTTACCGCAGGTTGCCCCAATGCCCCATACTGTTCTGGTCACCGGCGCTACTGGGTTTGTCGGATCTCACGTGGCCGAGACACTGATCCGCCGAGGAGATCGCGTTCGGGCACTCGCTCGGACGGGAGCAGATACCACTTTCCTCGAGGCACTTGGAGCCACCATCGTCCGCGGCGATCTCTCCGATCCGGGTTCGCTGAGCCCGGCAGTGGAAGGGGTGGATGTCATCGCTCACTGCGCGGCCAAGGTGGGTGACTGGGGGCAGGTGGATGAATACCGCAAGGTGAACGTGGAAGGGCTCCGGGCATTACTCGATGCGGCTCTCAATCGTCCACTCCACCGATTCGTACACATCAGTACGCTCGGGGTATATGAGGCACGACATCACTACGGCACGGATGAGACCGAACCGCTACCCGACAGACATATCGATGGGTACACGCAATCGAAGGTGGAAGCCGAACGGCTGGCGCTTCAGTACCGCCGGAAGCAGAACGTCCCCGTGACGATTCTCCGACCGGGATTCGTGTACGGTTCGCGAGACAGGATGGTACTCCCGCGGCTGGCCAATCGCTTGCGGGAACGGAGCGTGATTTATATTGCTCGTGGAAAGTATGCCCTGAACACCACCTTCGTGGGGAACATTGCCGATGCGGTGTTGCTGGCGATCGACAATCCCGCTGCTGTCGGCGAAGTGTTCAACATTACCGATGGCGAGTTCGTGAGCAAGCGGACGTTCTTTGAGACGGTGGCAGATGGGTTAGGCTTGAAGCGACCGCGCTTATTTCCATCCGTTCCCGTGTGGCTGGCCCGCATGATGGCGAACTGGCGAGAGTCCAAGTTTCGCAAGGAGAATCGCCCACACCCACCCCGAATCACCCAGGCTCAGCTCAAATTTGCCGGACTGAACCTCGATTTCTCAATTGCCAAAGCCCGAACAAAACTCGGCTATTCCCCTCGCGTATTATTCCTGGAGGGAATGAAGCAGGCCACGGAGTGGTACAGGAAAGAAAGTTGAGAGTGGAGAGATTCCCGCCTCCTGCTTTTCCACTCTCAACTCTCCACTCTCAACTATTCTTGCTGGGATCTCAATCTTGTCCGATACACCGCCATCACCAACTCCCGCCAACATCTATACCGATCGGCTGTCTGCCCGGCGGGTCACAGTTGCCCAACTGACCGTGAGGTTGGAGCGGCTGAGTTACACCCGGCTCGGTACGTTCCTGCTTGGGCTCCTCATAGCCGGGGTCGGATTCGGGACAAACCTCATCTCACCCTGGTTCACATTCATTCCCGTTGTCGGGTTTCTCGTTCTTGTGGGTAAGTTCGAGATGACTCGCGGGCGAGTGCGGTGGATGGAACGCTCCGCGGCGTTCTATGCGAATGGGTTGGACCGGCTCACGGGAAAACCCAGCAAGGGCGATAATGGGAGTCGATTTGCCGATGATACCCACCCTTACGCTGCCGATCTGGATCTGTTTGGCCCGGGGTCGTTGTTTGAGCGTGTGACAGCGTGTCGAACCCGCGTCGGGGAAGATACCCTCGCGGCATGGCTGAAAGCTCCTGCTGCCCCATCGGAAGTCAAGGCCCGACAAGAGGCAGTTGTGGATCTAAAGCCGCGACTCGATTTGCGCGAGGCTGCCGCAGTCGCCGGGATTGATGCGCCTGCTGCCGACTACCATCCGCTTGCAGACTGGGGCACTGCGGCTGCCGAGACAATCCCCGGCTGGAAGTGGTGGGCAATCGAGATACTTGGCTGGGGGAATGTCCTGGCGTGGATTGGGTGGTTCATCGGGATCGGCACGCACTCCTTTCCTGTGCTGGCGTTCGGGCTCCCATCATTGGTAATCGCCATCCCGCTGATATCGTGGGCTCGCCGCGTGTTGGGTCCACTGGAGAAAGTCGAGCGCGACCTGTCCCTGCTCGAAGCCGTTCTCGCTCGACTGGAACACGAACGGTTCGTTTCTGCGCGTCTCAAGGAACTCCAGGTAGCGATGACGGCCGGTGGGCACACAGCGTCAGCGCAGATCAAGGAACTTCGGAAACTCCTCGGCTGGTACAACGCTCGTCGTAATGCGTTTTTTTTGCCGGTTGCTGTATTGCGGATGTGGGATGTCCGGTTTGCGTTCATGCTCGAAGCCTGGCGGGCAAGGTCTGGTCCGGCGGTGGGGCGATGGCTTCGGGCGATGGGTGAGGCTGAGGCTCTCTCGTCGCTGGCCGGTTATGCTTACGAGAACCCGGAGGATGGCTTCCCGGTTGTGGAAGCGGGACCGATCCGCCTGGCTGCGGTTGGAATCGGACATCCGCTGATCCCCGCGGGACGCTGCGTCCGAAACGACGTGACGTTCGATGGTCAGGCTGGCCCGCGAGTTCTGTTGGTGAGCGGGTCGAATATGTCCGGGAAGAGTACGCTGCTTCGAGCCGTGGGGGTGAATACGGTGTTGGCCCTGGCGGGAGGGGTGGTCCGGGCGACCAGCTTCACCCTCACACCGGTTACGCTGGGGGCGACAATGCGAGTCCAGGACTCGTTGCAAGCTGGTTTGTCGCGGTTCTTTGCCGAGGTTACGAAAGTTCGGGCTTTGCTCGAACTTGCCACGAACAAGAATATCCCGCCGGTCCTATTCCTGCTCGATGAGTTGTTTTCGGGGACGAACTCGGCCGATCGGGTAGCGGGGGCCGAGGGAGTTGTGCGGGCATTGCTTGCCGCCGGGGCCGTGGGGTTCGTGACGACGCACGACCTGAGCCTGGCCGCCATCACGGACCGGCTTCCCGGTGCAGTAACCGTCCACTTTTGTGATGGCTTCGCGGGTGGGGAATTGCATTTCGATTACACCATGCGACCCGGGATTGTCCCGCACGGCAACGGACTGGCTCTCATGCGTGCTGTCGGGTTGCAGGTTTAAGCAATTGTCGTGCCGGTGTGGTCAGCTACCGAGTTCGATCGCAACTCCGCCAAAGTTCGCCAAAACTCGCTCGATCCAGCTCAAGCGTTTCTCATCCGAAGCAAGATTCCGATGAAATGGATTGGTTCCGCCTTGAACCTCACGTTACGTCAGGCTGTACCATGCTCCCGTCGAGCAAAACGGAGGCTTTCATGCGGCATTCCAAGCAGATGTGGAAGGTGGGCGAACTGGCCGAGCGAACCGGGCTTACCGTTCGCACACTGCACCACTACGACGCCATTGGATTGCTATCGCCATCTGGCCGCACCGAATCCACGCACGGTTCCGGGCATCGGCTCTATACGGCATCGGATGTCGCCCGCCTGCATCAGATTCTCTGTCTGAAGCAACTCGGTTTCGCCCTGGAGCAGATCAAGGAATATGTGCTGCGGGAAGACTACGACCCGCGGCAGGTGGTTCGATTGCATCTGGAAAAAGTTCGCAAGCAGGCCAACGAATTGTCCCACCTGGGCCACCGTTTACAAGCGCTCGCGGAAACGCTCGACCGTGCAGACACGGTGTCTGCCGAAACATTCCTGGAAACAATCGAGGCAATGACCATGATCGAAAAGTATTACACCCCGGAACAGTTGGAGTATCTCAAAACACGCAAGGAACAGGTGGGCGATGAACGGATCAAGCAGGTCGAGGCAGAGTGGCCGCGGCTGATGGATGAAGTGCGGGCGGCGATGGCCGCGGGCATCCTTCCTTCCGATCCAAAGGTTCAAGAACTCGCTCGGCGGTGGGCGGGTCTCGTCAATGAGTTCACTGGTGGCGATCCCGGAATCGGGAGATCACTGAGCAATATGTACGAGAAGGAGGACAACATCCTCGGCATGGACGTGAAGGCCATGCAACCGATGTTCGAGTACATCCAGAAAGCGATGGCAGCGGCCGGGATCCAGCTCCCTGGATCGCGACCATGATCGGCAACCTGTGGACATCGTGGCCTTCCACGATCAGCGCGATGCCGCTGTGACAAATGCGTTGATGATCGGGTGTCGTTCCCCTCGGAGAGCCGACCGTTCTGGCTGGAATAGTGTCGCGACAAAGAACGGGTGTCCTTGCAGTTCCACAGCGCGCACTTCGTTCGCGGTATCCCGAGCCGTAACTTGCAACTTGGACCCGGCAAATGCTGCCTCGAATGCCGGGTTCAGGCCGTATCGGCAATGATAACCTTCGATCACTTCTGACTGCCCATACCACTCCCGGAGTCGGCTACCTTCGAGAAGGAACACCTTCCCGGTCTGCACCACAAGCCCACACGTCAGTGGAGCGATGAGTGGGACAGGAGCCTCGGGGTCGGTCTCGGCGTGAGCAGCCGTCGGAAGATCGAGAACGGATCGGGCGTACTCCAACAAGGCGTGTTGGAACCCACCACAGGTGCCGAGGAACGGCCGACCCGATTCGCGAGCAAAGCGGATAGCCGCAAGTGCCCCATCAGTATCGGCGTATGGGCTTGCTGGGACGCACCAGATCGCGGCAACATCCGCGAACCGAAGGGTTGGATCTCTGCCAATCGTGGTGGTGTGAACCCAGAGCGATTCCACTGCTACCCCACAATGCTGACCTGCCAAAGTCAACGCTTCTGGAATCGCTTGATGTGCGATCACTGCCGGGTTGTAGTCGCCGATGAGGGCAATGCGGATGGTCTGCATGAAGGATTCTCCAATCGTCGCTTATTCAATATGCGTGAATCGCCAGCCTGCCGTTCGTTCCAGATACGCAGCGATCTGTAGTCGATGGCACTCACACACTTTCTTCTCCGCACACATCAGGCAGATGGGGCCGGAGACATCCGCGAGGCGATCGAACAGCAACGGACCCGCCGCTTCGAGGAATTTTTCATATCGTTCGAGCCGGTCATCGCGGTCCATGAACAGGTTCCCGAGTTCAGGCAGCGAGACATAGCCAATCCCACTTCGTGCGAGTAACCCGGCAATTCCTTTATCTGCATCCTTGGCCTTGGCGTAGCTCCCCATCGCAGCCTTATCCGGGCGGAGCCGCACATCCACGATGGTTTTTATCTTGTGGGTCGCGAGCAGTTTTCCAAACTCCTCGGGAACGCGCCCTCCATAACCAATTGTGAACCCCACGGAACTCGGTTTCTTCGCACTCACGGCATGCTCCTTCGGTTTCGCGGCCGAATCGTTCAGTCAAGACTCAACCCGCACCACTCCGACGACCGATACAACCAGCATATCTTCGCCGCCCCGGGGTCTGGAATGAACCGCTTTCTTCGTGGGGTTGCCCGGTCCATGATCGAGTCATTCGATCTGCCCGAGCCCATTCTCGAAATCGGTTCCTATCAGGTTTCGGGTCAGGAAAACCTCATCGACATGAGGAGCCTGCTTCCCAACCGGAACTACACCGGCGTCGATTTTCGTCCGGGTCCAGGTGTGGATCTGGTAGCGAATGTCGAAAACTTACCGCTTGCGACTGGTTCCGTTGGGACGGTATTGGCGTTCAGTGTCTTCGAGCACGTCAAGCACTTCTGGAAAGGCTTTGAAGAAGTGCATCGCGTTCTTCGGCCGGATGGAGTGTTGCTCGCTTGCGCCCCATTTTATTTTCACGTTCACGCTTACCCGAACGACTACTGGCGATTTACTCCTGAGGCTTTTGACTCCCTGTTGGAGCGATACCCCACGCGTATTCTTGGCTGGCACGGACCCGACCGCCACCCCCTCAACGTATGGGTCGCGGCGTTCCGAGAGCAAGCACGTACTCCCACCGAACAGCAAATCGCAGCGTACAAACAACGGCTGGCCGAGTACGGCAAAGAACCGCTCGGTTGGAGTCGTCGGCTGCGGTTTGGGCTGGGTCGGATGTTGTGCGGGCGACGACCGTTTGCCCCACATCTTGATCGTGAGAAATGGGGCACCGAAGTTCGGAAGAGTGGAACATGGAGAGTAGATAGTGGAGAGCGAAAGACAGGGAAATATTCTTCGATCTCCACTCCCCACTCTCCACTATCCGCTCTCAGCTTGGGCCACGGAACGCCCCGGCAAACAGACCGACGAGCAGGATAATCATCAAGACACTCAGCAGTGCGAGGTAGAGCTTCACAAAGAACGCCAACGCATCAAACCACAGGGCCAGATCCCGAATCCCGGTCATCAGATTCGTCATGTCTCGGCCGGTGGTGGTGGTTACGCGGGTGAACGCCACGGCCGCTTTGAGAAGCCAGTTGGCAAGCAGGAAGCAGACAATCGCCGCGAGACCGTGTCCCATAATTCCGATGATGTGAGCCCCGTCTCGATGGAGCCGGAACGCCAACCCCACGGCAATCACGGCCTGGAATAGACCCACGATGAAGAGGGGCAGCCGCACCCAGAGAATGCCATTGGTGAGGCTGTTGAGTACCTCGTTCTGAGCCTCACTGAACTCGTATTCCGGGCGGGAATCGGTTGGTGCAGCGCTCGCATCCACTGGTGGAGCGGCATCCGGGGTGGGTGGATTATTGGGGGTGGGTTCTGGTGTTGCTGGGTCGCTCATTGATGGTGTCTCTCAGAGTGAAGCGTGCGGCCACATCATAGCCACCGCATTCCAACTCGGCGAGTCTTCGTCTTATCGGAGTCTTCGTCAAAGGGCAAAACCACAGATCGCGAAGGGCGGTTATACTCCCCGTGGTTTGGTTTGACACAAGCCTGAAGCGCTGGTTTTGAAGTTGCGCTTTTTATAGTTGTTATGCGAAAAGCCCGATACAGGCCCGAAGCGCCAGCGAGGGAGTGTCTGTCAGAGTTGTCAGTATTCAGATAAGATTGCGATGATCTATTTTGGCACTTTACAAGGCGTTTTCCACCCCAATCACAGATTTATACACCAGTCGCTGTAACAAATTGTCATGTGTCACAAGCCCTTCGAGACACACAATGAATCGCAATAATCATTTCAATCATAAATAAACTCGTGATTCGTACTGGCTGGCCGATCCCTTGTCGGCGACGGCAGTGCTTTGCGCCCACCCGTGGGCAGAGTTGGTTGTGAAGATGGTGAACGCAAAACCGCCCATTCAGGATGATGTCACACGCGCCCTTCTGAACCATTACTGATGCCTGGTGGGTAATTGGACCAGCCTCTGACGTTCGTCTTGTTTTGTAGGGTGGGTTGAGACCTGCGAAGCAGGACGAGGCCCACCCTACAAAACAAGAGCGACGGCATCACCAACGGTTCTTCACGTTCTTCGAGACGCCAAGCGGCATAGGCGAGCGACTGATCGATGTCGGCAGGTTCAAGGTAAGGATACGCCTTCAGTATCTCTTCTCGCGATCGTCCTGCGGCGAGCAACCCAACGATCATACCCACTGTCACTCGCATCCCGCGAATACACGGCTTCCCACCCATCTGGAGCGCATTATATGTGATTCGATCGAACGTCATTGGCTGTCCTCCTCAGCGGTATTCTACCAAACGCTTTCGGTCGCTGCTGCTGCTCGTTCGCCTCAAATATTTGGCGAACGAACAGCAGCAGCGACCGGAGGGTAGAATCAATCGTCGTTTACCGCGTCAGATCAGTTCTTCGACCATGTTTCGCTCATCGAGAATGTACATCGGTCGGCCGGCACCGTTCGGGAAAGTGTAGCCAGCATCAATACCCATTGCGTGGTAGATGGTGCTGAGTACGTTTGAAACCTTGTAGGGGCGGTCCTTGGGGTATTCAGCGCGGGCCGAGCTGGCCCCGATTGCCTGACCCATCTTCAGCCCACCACCGGCAATCATCGCCGACATCACCGGGCTCCAGTGATCGCGCCCGGCATCGGAGGTGTTGATCTTTGGCGTGCGGCCAAACTCGCCCCACATCACCGTCACGACATCATCGGCCATTCCGCGGTCGTGGAGGTCTTCGATCAGATTGGCAATGGCCCGGTCGAGGGCGGGCAGCATTCGCTTGAGTTCCTTGAAGTTGCTGCCGTGGGTGTCCCAGCCGCCGTAGCTCAGCGTGACGCAGCCGACGCCCGCTTCCACCAGTCGGCGAGCGGTGAGGAATTGTTCGATCCCCTTGTAGCGATCGCGCGTTTTTGGGTCTTCGTTCTTGAGGTCGAGAGCCTTGCGAACGGTGCCCGAAGCGATCATCTCGAACGCCCGACCCGAGAATGCATCCATGCCCTTCATGGTGCCGGAGGCATCGATTTCGCGGCGAACGCTATCGAACTGGCCAAGTAATGCCTTGCGGTCGTCCATCCGATCGACGTTGATGCCGTTCGCAAGGCGAAGGTTCTCGACGCCCGGCCCGCTTGGGGTAAAGGGGCGGTGAGCAACGCCCAGGTAGCCCGGTTCGGTTCCCATCGTGCCGCCGCCCCGCAGCGAGACGAACGGCGGGACATCGTTGCTGCCGCCCGACCGCAACTTTGAGATCACCGAGCCGAAGGCGGGGTGTGCGGCTGTCCGGTTGGTGTTTTCGGTGTAGCCGGTGCTGACCAGTGAATCGCTGTGTTCATCGGCCGCAACCACGGAGCGAATGCAGGCGAGCTTGTCCCACATCCGGGCTTGGAGGGGCATGTGTTCGCAAATCTGAACGCCGGGGACGTTGGTGGCGATGGGTTTGAATTCGCCGCGAAATTCCATCGGGGCATCGGGCTTCAGGTCGTACATGTCCATGTGCGATGGACCGCCCGGCAGGTAGATCATGATCGCCGCCTTCTGGGAGGTCGGCTTGATGGCGGTGGGTTCCTGTGCGGCTCGTGCTCGCAGTACGTCAGTGAGGGTCAACCCGGCTCCGAACGCGCCAAGTTGGAGGAAGTTTCGGCGGTTGATGCCGTCGCAATACCGTTGGCGATCGCCCCAGATGGTCAACATGACAGGTCTCCGAATGGAGGTTCAGGCGGGATACGGAAGGAGGGAGTCAGCAAAAAGCGGCAGCGTGGCCGGCAGGCAGCACTTCAACTCACCCCAATATTAGCTTGATTACTCGGCGGTCGCAATTGGAAAGTTCGGAAACTTGGGAACGGGGGCGTTCGCATTAGCGGTTTAGCGACCCGCTAGATTTCTCAAAATCCTCAGGGAAATCGGTCCATCGCATCGGCATTGAGGGCACCTCCACAGTCGCGGGTTCATTTCCTCGCAATATACTTCTGTTGGTTCGTGACATGAAGTGAAAGCTCCAGACACAAGCAGTCCAGGTTTGCCCCTACAAAACTTCCCCCCTGAGCGAGCGTCAAGTGCCTGATAAATTGAACAGCTAATACAGATTCACGACGAGGCGAACGGGTGATTCTACAGGCGTTCATTCTTGCGGATCCGGTCGATTGCCGTATCACGCTGAGACGCTAGTACATATCCTCCTGTTCCTACGCTGAGATATGATCGACCGTGGATACCACTCTTGGAGAGGTAGTGATGGAATCATTGACCGAGCGGGCGATTCGCGAAGGGCATCTTCGGCTCGATAAGACCAGCAAGACAGAAAAGATTATTTACGTCGCCGTAAATCATGTTGAGCGTTGGTCAGACCCTGAGGAGAAAGTCCGCGCCGAGTTCTACGCTGAACTCATTTACCGCTACGGCTATGTTCCTGCCCGCATCGGCATTGAGATCACTGTGCCCGACCGCTCGCCAAGCGACTTCGCCGACCTTATCGTTTTCCAAGATGACGAACGCAAAAGGCCCTTCGCAGTCATTGAGTGCAAGAAGGACGGTATCAGTGATGCCGAGTTCAATCAGGCAGTCGAACAGGCGTGGGGCAACGGCAACGCTCACAAGTTTCGAGCTGCATATATCGGCGTGGTCGCAGGTGGCACACGCAAGTTCCTCGACTGCGACAAGAAATTCGGAGCTCTCGAACGTGATAGCAATGTCGTCGCTGACCTTCCGGTGAACTACGGTAAGCCGCCAGAGTGGAAATACAAGAAGGGCACCAGCAAGGAATGGCAGGACATTCGTCCGGTCAGCAAGGGTGATTTGATCGCCGCGATCAAGAAGTGTCACCAAACGCTCTGGGGTGGCGGGCGCCTATCGCCCCCAGCAGCCTTTGGGGAATTCTGCAAAATCATCTTCGTGAAAGTCCGTGACGAGAAGGCACCGCGTAAAAAGGGCGAACCCTACGAATTCCAGATCAAGACTGACGAGCCCGCGCCACAGCTTGCCAAGCGCATCAAGGCCATGTACATGGAGGCACAAGAACTCGATCCGGAAATCTTCAAGGAACCGATCAAGATCGATGATGGCACCCTAAAGATGTGTGTCTCCCACCTGGAGGGGATTAACTTTAACGCAACTGACCTTGACACCAAGGGTGTGGCGTTCGAACAGTTTCTTGACGGCTTTTTCAAGGGCGACTTCGGCTAGTACTTCACGCCCCGCGAGATCATCCAGTTCGCGGTCGAAATGTTACAGCCAGAAGCGAAAGACATGACGCTTGACCCAGCCTGTGGCTCGGGCGGATTCCTCCTCTACTCGATGGACTTCATTCGACATAAGGCCGACGAGTTCTTCGAGAAGGGCACAACCGAGCACAAGGACTATTGGCACGACTACGCTGAAAAGCGGCTCTTTGGCATTGAGATCAACGACGAAATCAGCCGTGTAGCCAAGATGAATATGATCCTCCACGACGATGGGCACACCAACATCATAGGCTACGACGCACTCGAAAAGTTGGCGGCAATCAGGGAAGAGAACCTGAAGGTCAAGGAGAAAGGGTTTGACTTGATCCTCACCAATCCCCCCTTCGGCGCCGTTGTTAAGGAAACGGAGAAAGGAAAGGCATACATGGAGGGGTGGGAACTCCTCAAATACACAGGCAAGAGTACGGGTGGCTCTGACGATGTCGATATCGAGGTCGGCGACTTCAAGGCGGGGAAAAAGAACATCAAAGCCCGCAAAAGCATCAAGACCGAAATTCTCTTCTGCGAGCGCGTCTGGCAGTTCCTCAAGCCCGGCACGGGCCGCGCTGCCATCGTGCTGCCCGATGGAATTCTCACTAACTCATCCCTCCAGGGAGTTCGCGATTGGCTCTTGCAACGGTTCCAACTCTTGGCCGTGGTGAGTCTGCCTCAAGAGGCATTTCAACATTCGGGCGCGGCCGTAAAGGCGAGCGTGATCTTTGTCCGCAAGCGTCGGGACGATGAAACGCCAGATGACAACGAAGCTATCTTCATGGCCGCCCCTGCGAACATTGGTTACGACGCCACGGGCCGCAAGTCCTTCAAGGTCAGGGTCACCAAGGAAAACGGCAAGTGGAAGACGGAGATCCACTCCTGCGACCTTTTCGACACCGAAGTGATGTTCGAGAAGGCACCTGCAACTGGAACGGGTGTGGATGAGTGGCAAGAGAAATCACGTCGTGTGCTGCCTGGCACCGGCATCCTGGGTAAGTATCGGGATTTTGAGAAGAGGCCCGAACCTTTTTTCGTCTAAGCCCCGGCGGCTGCTTTGCAGTTCGCCGGGGCGATGCGCACAAACGTCTCGATACCGACTATCACCACCCAACGTTCGCGGAGTACCGCCGACGAATTGATGCAGTAACTGAGCGTGCGCGGCTAGGCAATCTTATCGCGGCTCCCCTCGTCACGGGCTTTGCGGCTGGCAAGGGCGACCAAGTGAGAGAAGGCAACAGCGGTATACCGCAACTTCGACCGACCAACATCCTTCCAGAAAAAGGCGTGACTTTTGATGATGCCAAGTGCATTCCCGCTAGTGATATCAATTCGGACGACGTAATCGAAGTCGGGGAGGTTCTGTTTAACAACACCAATAGCACCGCCTGGGTCGGCAAAACAGCCCTGTTCGAGAATCGTGAGCGTGGTCCTGTAGTCTGCTCAAACCACATCACTCGCATCCGTCCGAACGAGCGAGTCTCTGCTCCATTCTTGGTCGCAGTACTCAACATGATGCAGCGTGCTGGATACTTTGGACGGTTGGCTACAAACTTCAACAATCAAGCTGGAATCAACGGCAACACTCTGGCGGATGTGGTGATTCCGCTTGGAGACGCTCGCCTCCGAAAGCAAGCTCTTGCTGCTTTGGACGCAGCACGGGAGCAATGGATGAAGATGCTCGCTGACGCCGACACCCTCCTCGCAGGGCTCAACGACTTCGTACTCGACCAACTCGCGTTGACTCTGCCTTCGTCCGATGGACGAATGGTTTATGCCGTGCGGCTTGGCGAATCGCGATACCGCTTCGATCCTGACTTCCACAGCCCACGTTTCCGCACGCTTCGCCAAAAGATCGAGCACGGCAAGCACGATCCCCGCACGATCAAGAGCCTTTGCAATTTCATCCAATCCGGCTTCGCAGCTGGGGGTGACGACCAAACCGACGATGCAAGCATCGGAATTCCCCATATACGCCCGCTCAACATCAGCAACACCACCGAGTTGCACTTTGATGGCACAAAGATGGTCCCCCGCTCTGATGTTGAGCCAGGCGACTTCTTGCAGCAAGGCGAAGTCCTCTTCAACAACACCAACTCCACTGCCTGGGTCGGCAAGAGTGTTGTCTTCGACGCGAACAGGCAATGTGCCTGCTCCAACCATATCACGCGACTACGGCTAGCTAACAAGAACGACAGTCCATATTTCCTGGCAGCACTCATTAATGCGCTGCGTGGGCTCGGTTACTTTGGTCTCCTTGCAACGAACTTCAACAACCAAGCCGGTATAAACGCGAACACTCTTGAGAATGTAATCCTCCCTTGGCCCGACGGCAAAATTCAAGACAAGATTGCCGCAGAAGTCGCCCATCGCCGCGCCGAGGCCCGACGCCTTCGCGCTGAGGCCGAGGCCCTCTGGGAGCAAGCGAAAGCCGACTTCGAGGCGGCCCTACTCGGGCTCCCTGCCAACGGGAAAGGTGGAAGTGAGCCATGAGCAAGCTCCCCTACCTCGTATCCGAGATTAACGCAGCGATGGAGGTCTACCTGTCAGGCCGCACTGGCCAGCAGTACAACCGCACGGCGTTCATCCTCTGCGACGACGCTGTTGAGCTGGCAAGCAAGCTCTTCCTTCTTACTGACAACAAGAAATGGAGTGACAAGAAACCAGGCCAGGCGACCAAACCATGTCCCATGAAACCTGCTCCTCTCGCTTGTCCGCGCCACCCAGCCAACATCACGCCTGCCCCAACCGAGGCCGGCTTCAAGAACTTCCGCGACGTCACCGCCGATGTCCGGGGTGTTTTTCTGGCCAAGCGGACCGCGACCACGCCGACGCCGACGGGCTGCTCAAGAGTTTCGAGGACCGACGAGACAGACGCAATGGCTTCTTCCATTCAACTCATCTACTCGACCTGACCCTACAGCCCGCCGACTGTGTTCGCGCTTTTGTGGACCTGCTCGACTACGGCAAACTCTTGTTCCTGACCGACTGGGATCTCGCCGTCGCAGCCACCAGCAACATGGAGACGTGCGAGGCAGTACTCCGGATCGACAAAAAGAGCTACGGCGACCCTAGCGTTCTGCCCAAGCTGAACGATATCCTAAAAAAACAACAGCGACAGGGTGTTACGCCCACCACAAAAGGCTGCGAGGTCGCACACCATCCCGAGGACATCCACTTGCGACTCGCCATCCGCAATGGCAACAAGGCTCTGCGTGACAAGCTGCGTGGGATTTTGTGATGTGGTTTAATCGTGGCAGACATGCTTCACAGGACACTTTTTTCTCATCGTCCGTGAGATGGATCAAATCGACAAGGATGCCGGATTCAATCTCAAGGAAGTGTCGCAGATTCGGTTCAAGGAAATGAACGAGCCCGTAACGGAGCTGTCTAAGACCATTCCCACTTATTACCAGCTTGGCGACGAGTAGGCTGGTAACGTGTTGGATGGAGCGGGTTGCCCGTCTAAGCCGACACCCTGTATGTTGCCACGGCCAATTGTCCAAGAGACCTACCCACCCAATTGATTCCACAACTTTATTGCTTCAACAGAAACTGTGGATGTGAGCTTTTTCTCGTGTGACTATCGGGACCTTATCCGGGTTCAGTCACTTACCGCTCAACCGTTGGATTGCCTGACCACATACGAAACCCAGGCCGCGTTCGTTTCGCCCTCATATGTGGGATCGATCCAAATGATGTTCGAGCGATACTTCCCTCGACCATCCTTGATACGAAATCCCAGGGTTGGTCCGTGTGTTGCCATCCGACTTCGCTCAACGCCCCCACTGAATTCCGCCGCGCAGCCAGGGTACGCTTCGCCAACGGCAGCAGCGATGTCTCCCCGGAGCTTCCGCCGCACGTCGCGCTTCTTCTGATTCTTGCGGCGAGCCATGAAATCGTCCTTCGTTGACCCGCTTTTTCAGCCTGAAGGGCTGGAACAACATAGCCCAGGGCAACGCCCTGGGAATTCGATCAAACAACCATATGCACCCTGAAGGGGTGCGACTATTTGCATCTTGTTGTCCCAGCCCTTCAGGCTGGATTATCAAACCACCATTAAACCCAGGGCGTTGCCCTGGGCTATGTTGTCCCAGCCCTTCAGGCTGAAAACCAAGCCAGCTCATGCCATCCCGCGGCAAGTCCAATGGAGTAGTGTTAGAAGAGAGTCGCGTGGGGTTATCGTCCCACCATCGTGATGCCTCTTTCCAAACCATCGACACCACACCCGACGATGCGGTTCGCCTGTTTGGCCAAAACGCCGCGGCGATCGTGGTTGTTGAGGCTCAACGAGCATCAAAGAAGTGGAGGTCAGATGTGAACTAACGATTGGGTCTGTGCGACAACTGGTTAGGTCGGCCCAATCGCTTCTCCGTGTCTCTCGGGTTTGCGTGCAAACAGGTACGCCCGTCGGCTCTGGTATTCCACTTCAGGGTACGGGTCGCGCTCGATTGTCTCCACGGCCACGAACCCTGCCTGGACGAGTTCATCAGCAACGTCTTGTGGATTGAAGAATACGAAGTCCAACGATACGGAACGACCAAGGAACTCATCGACGTGAATCGAACCCTTCCCGATGTGGAATGCCAGGAGAAGCCGACCCCCGGGCCGCAATACCCGGTGCATTTCTTCCAGCGCCCGTCGAAGCCCGGCTGGCAAGAGATGGACAATGGCGTAGAAGGCAACCACACCAGCCAAGGAATCATCGGCAAGTGGCAGAGCCAACATGTCGCCCCGCTCAAACTTGATGTCCGGGTGTCTCTGTCGGGCTTCGCGCACCAGATCCGCCGAGAGATCCAAGCCGCACACGCTCGCACCGTGGGCGTGGAGGAAAGCGGTCGTTTGGCCAGGACCGCACCCAAGGTCATAAACCTCCCCACGCCCACTGACCTCGGACGCAAAGCGGCTCAGTAACTCCCGGTCCAGGGGCTTGTACGCGAGTTCGTCAGCGAACCGCTCGGCGTACTCCCGAGCGACCGTATCGTAACAAGCCCGGATGTGATCGGATGTCTGCTCCATAGGACGTGTACAAGGCTACTTCTTGTCTTCCTTCTCCCCATCTCCCAATCTCTTCGCTTCCTGCTCGATGTACTTCTTCAGGGCGGCAGACTCTCCATCGGCGGCCCCAACCGCCTTGTGGGCGTACTCCTTCGCCTTGGCCTTGTCGCCGGCGACGAAGTAAGTGCTCGCCAGATTGATCAGAGCCAGCACGTCCTTGTCCCCCGCAATCCGGACTTCAGCCTCGGCGGCCTTGACGGCCACCGCCAGCAGTTCCTTGCTTTCCTTCCCATCGCCCAGCCGCAAGAGGGCGGACACCATCCCCAGGACGGGTCGATCGTCGTGTTTTATCGCCTTTAACACGATTGCCTCGGCGTATTCCTTTGCCTCGCCATCTTTCCCATACTTCGGGAGATAGCTGAGCTTCGCGCGGAGACTCGGGAGGAAGTCAACCAGAGGCGGGTATTTGGTCTCGAATTCCTTCAGAGCCTGGAGACCGGCTTTGGGGTCGCTAGTAAAGGTTTTAGAGATGATGCTGGATTCCGCTTCAATCTTGGCGACCTCATCGCCAATCTCCCGCGCTGTGGCTTTGCCGGTGACGACCTTGGGCATGACCACGCCCAGGTACATCGGATGGCCGATGTAGGCGATCTGCCCAGCCTTATCCACCACGAATGTGCATGGGATTCCCCCGCGACCCGCTGCTATCATCCAGGTGTCAAATGTTGTGCTATCATCGGCGTACGCGAATGTGTACTTCAGGCCCGGGCCACGCTTCTTGACGAATCCCACCACCTGCTCTTCGGTGTTATTGGGGTCCGCGGCCGTGAAGCCGATGACCGTCACGCCTTTGTCCTTATACTCGGCTTGCAGTTTGGCCAGGTCAGGCATGACGGCGATGCAGGGGCCGCACCAGGTGGCCCAGAACTCGACGACGTAGATCTTGCCCGGCTCAAACTTCTTCACTTCTTCGCCTTGGAGCCATTTGGTGACTTTCAACGTCGGGGCCGGGTCGCCTCTCTTGAGCGATGGGGCGGCCTTCTCTTTCGGCGCGGGCTCCTTTCTGTCCTGGGCAGCGACTGGTGCAAATGGGCTGGCGAGGCCGAGAGACGACAGGATTATGACGAATAGCATCCGAATCACGAGACTGCTCCTGGATGATGTGACGGCAGCCGTGATTCCCGAACGGCTGCTTGCTAGAGAAGAGACGCCGCTTCCCGACTGTTATCTCACACCACCCGACGAGCGTGTTCCGGAGTGTTGCCGGTACGCCGCGGCGTACCCGGTTAGTGGAGAGTAATCTCCACGATAGTCTCCAAGTCCACAGCAACCCACGCCTCCTCACAGACCTTACCCACGCTGACCTCGACTTTCCCGAGAGGGGCCTCGACCGAGGCAGTGCCATCAGCGTCGGTGACGGCCGATGTCCCGCCTCAGATGAACCCACACCCACGGACCACAACACGCAAACCGCCGCAGGGATGACCGTTGCGGTTGAGGATGACGACTGTGAGCATTCCCTTAAGAAACACATCGTCTTCCAGCGGAGACCAGTCGCCCATGAGTCTGTTCCCCCTTTGCCACCTCATGCCTGAAGCTCAGTTGCCGGCACAGCAACGATGAGCCATGAAAGCCCCCAAAACGAATCCCAACCGCCTCCGATAAACGCCTGGCTAAACCACTGGTTGAACCAGATTAATCAGATTTCCACAGGTATCTTCAAACAGTACGACGGTGACTGGTCCCATGTTTTTTGGCTCACCGCGAAAGGAGACACCAAGGCCCTTGAGGCGCTGGTACTCAGCCTCGATGTTGCTTGTGATGAACGCCGTAGCTGGAATGCCGGCTTCGAACAGCGCCTTCTGGTATGCTTGAGCTGGTGGAAAGCCCATGGGCTCCAGCACCAGCTCGACTCCCTCGACACCCTCGGGCGAAGAGACAGTCAACCACCGGAATGTACCCATCGTTATGTCCGTTTTCTTCACGAAACCCAACATGGTGGTGTAGAAATGAAGTGCAGCGTCTTGGTTTTGCACACTGATACTGGCTAGTTTGATTTGCATCGGGACCTCATGATTTATTCGGCCAAACGAATCCCTGCAAGCCGTGGGTTACCGTGAATGTAATCGCCCACCAGGGGGCTTGCGATGTCCGCCGATACGATTCTCCCCATTGATCTGGTCAAGTACAAGTGGGTGATTGGCATGCTGTCAGGCCCCATTAGAAATGTCCTAGTTTTGTCCCCAATAGAAATGTCCTATCTGGGGCCTGACATTTCCAGTCCTTACAATCCTTTTCGCCACGGATGATCTGGGGCTGGACGATACTTTTGTTTCAAGCTATCACTC
>DASZJS010000323.1:0-1974 GCA_035947935.1 Gemmata sp.
AACGTTTAGGACCGCCAGATGCCTTTCTCTGTTCACAACAACTCCCCGTCGCCATCCCCGCGGTCCCAACGAATTGCTTTCGACAATTTGGAAGTGGATTTGCGTTCTGGCGAAGTTCGCAAGAACGGCTCCCGGATCCGCCTGCAGGCTCAGCCCTTTCAGCTATTGGCTTTGTTACTGTTAAATGCCGGCGAAGTGGTCACCCGCGATGAGGTATGCCGCGCCTTATGGCCCGCCAACACCTTCGTCGATTTCGAGCACAGTCTGGCCGCTGCTGTGAACAAGATTCGCGAGGCTCTGGGCGATTCGGCGGACAACCCTAAATACATCGAGACGCTTCCCAAGCGAGGCTACCGATTCATCGGTAAGATCAGCCGCGAACCGCCGGTGGTCATGGCGGTTCCGGATGCCGGGGAATCTGTCGAACTCGTCCCCGTACCATCGGCGAAAGCTCAAACAAGCCGGAAGTGGGCCCTCCTCGTGGTAGCGGTAGCCGTCGTAGTGGCGGTCGCAGTGTTGGCATTCCTGGTCCGGCTGTCTCACCAAGCTGGCGATACCCAGCCGATGACAAGTGTTCCTTTCACTTCCTACCCAGGTCTGGAAACAGCTCCTTCGTTTTCGCCAGATGGCTCACGGATTGCTTTCTCTTGGGACAACGGAGTAAACAATCACGAGGGAAGGCCGGGGTATGACTTGTACGTAAAAGCGATTGGCAGTGAGACGGTGCTCCGATTGACCAACCATCCTTCCGATTGGATCAGTTCAACGTGGTCGCCCGACGGCACTCAGATCGCCTTTCATCGCCTGGCGGTGGGCGACAATGGCATCTATCTTGTGCCCGCGTTAGGAGGCGCGGAACGCAAACTCGTCACCACACACACCCCCTACGATCTTGCTGCTCCCCTCAGTTGGTCGCCCGACGAGAAATGGATCGCCTACTCCGACACGGAAAACGGCAAGCCCGGCAACCGCTCTTTTCTGTTGAACGTCGAGACTCTGGAAAGTCACGAGCTTCCGCATGACCCGTCCTGCCGACACGACGGAAATTTGATGTTTTCGCATAGCGGGCAGGAACTGGCCGTGGTCTGTGTCCATAACACAACTTCTTACGAGTATTTGAGTATGGATCGTCAGGGAAAGTCCAAACGCTCGTTGATCACCCTTCACGAATTCCTCACCGGGCCGCTTTGGACCGGTGATGATAAGTCGCTGATTGTGGGGGAGGCAACTGCAAAGGGCAACGAGTTCGATGAAGTGCGCGTACGTGATGGCGAAGCGCATAAACTTTCGGTCACCGCGGGAGATTGGCCCGCGATTTCTCGCGATGGGCGCAAATTGGCGTTCAGCGTGTCCGACAACCACGTCAACATCTGGAGAAAAGACCTGCAACATCCCGAAGCTCCAGCGGTGCAGATGTATATCTCCACGCGTCAGCAAAACAACAGCCAATATTCGCCGGATGGCAATCATGTGGCGTTCGATACCGCTCGCTCGGGAACCTGGAGCGTTTGGGTCGCCGACACCCATGGCGGCACTCTGGTACAGATTTCGCAGGAAGGACCCGCCGGTTACCCTCGCTGGTCGCCTGATTCGCAGAAAATTGCCTTCGAGATGATAGGGCCCAGCGGTCACTTTGGCGTGTACACCGTGGATCTCTCCGATCGTGTAGTGCACAAATTGAAAACCAATGTTCGCGAGGCGAACCGTCCTTTCTGGTCGCACGATGGAAAGTGGATCTATTTTCGCGGCTTCGAAGGCGTTGGCCGTCAGCTCTACCGTTGCCCTTCGGGCGGAGGTGACGCCACTCTTCTTGCCGAATCCCAGGACCTACGCACCCCTATCGAATCTTCCGACGGCAAGGTGTTGTATTTCCCGTGGGGATTTAGCGACGCGAATATCATGATGCTTGCGCTGGACCGCCCCGATGCGACGCCCCAGCTAGTTCCGGAAATGCCGGAAATCTCGCATGAAGCC
>DASZJS010000324.1:0-2994 GCA_035947935.1 Gemmata sp.
CCGACGATACCAGGGCTTCCCGCTGGTTTCGCGCGCGCCGACGGGTCGATTCGACGACACTTCGAACCACCAGTTCACTTCCCTGATGACTGAGCGACACCCCAAGGGGAATCAGGAACAAGTAATACCAACTGGATACCAAGGCAAAGTAAAGAACCACGCCAACGATCGCGAGATCGACGATGAGCCTTCCCCCCCGCGCGGTATAGAGGATTGCCGGATTCTTCTGCAGACTCTCCACCATCGCTCTCCCAACCCGTTCGAGATCGTCGGTTTCTTTTAGCTCAAAGGTTCGGTACTCCTGCCCAAATCGCTCGCGGGCCTGCGGGCCGAGTTCGGAATCGAAGCGGATCGCAATTTGCTTCCACACGAGATGCGAGCCAGACCGCTTCAGGGCTTCGGTGTGGAGTTTGTCGAGCCATCCGGCCAGGGATGCCGTGAGAACCGTCTGTTCAGAGAGGTTGTATATCTCTGGGCGGATAATCAGGCCTGCAATGTAGTCCCGGGTCCAGCGATAGGGAGTGCGCGCCAGCCAGATCAATCCACCGAGAACCCTTCCCGCGCCGGGCAACACAAGCAATACAAGAACTACATCGCGATAGCGGTCGATTCGTCGGAATTGTTCGCCCGAAAGAAACTCCTTCCGGTATCGTTCTTCAAACTCGGCCTTCCCGGCCATGACGGCTGTCTTCCAGGCATCGAATTCCGCAAGATCCCGACGTGCCACATCCAGCAACCCCTCTCCCGCCGTGGCCAAAAACTTCGCGGCGTTCATTACTGTGCGACCGCGTGTGGCTGCATCGGATTCACACTGGACGAGAATCTGGTTGATGAGGTGGACGCGATACCGCGCTCCGGCTCCGGCAGGATCGCCCCGTTCCGTGGGCGTCATCTGTGGGAATGCGATTACGGGAACCGCCGGGGTTGAGCCATCGGGTAACTTCGGGAGTTGCCCGAGAATCTCCTGCCGGAAGTGGTCGGCAAGGGCTGTGGCATCGGTCTCGCGCACCTTCGTCAGTGCGACAATGACAGACTTCCCAGCCTTAACGATGAGGTGCAGAAATTGAGTGGGCACTTCATCGTTGTATCGTTCATCGGAAGCGACATAGACAACCACATCGGCAAGTGCAGTGACTTCGAGGAGCCGGTTGACGTACCCCGACGAGGCCCATGTGGTCATGTCCGGACAATCCCAGATGACGAAATCCGCAAGCGGGTTTGCTTCACGTGGTGCCGAAGTCGTGGAAGGAACGACACGCTTGACCTGATAGACATCTTCATCGGTGTTGGCGGGTTTCTCCGCGTTCAATCGTTGGAGTGGTCCCATGAAACCGATGTAGCTCGGCCACGAGAAAGCAGGCCCGGTGGGGATGAATGCGGTTGGGTGCCTGGTGTAGCCCGCCTGAGGGTTGGCCTCGGCGACAATGGTTCCCGCGAGAAAGTTGACGATTGTGCTTTTGCCGGCTCCGGCCCCTCCAACCACGGCAATGTGCAAGGGGCGTGCAGATTGACCCTCCAGAAAGGGTCCAATGGCATTGCGAGTGAGGGCAGACGCAAGCCGAAGCGTTCCAGCGTGCGCAGCCAGATCCGCCTGTTTGCGACAGTGATCTTCCAACCAGTTGAGGTCTTCGGCCAACTGAGCGACAGATGAGCGGTGATTGGTCGGTTCCATATCCGCATTATCGGAATCGGAGAGTTTCTTTCGAGAGTGAACCACTCGGTCGATGTAGTCAACGTCGGAGAAACATCCACTCAAATAAGCGCCAGGGCCGTTTAGTTCTGGGTGGCTGGTTTTGATCGTAGACATCACACTCCGTGTGATGCATCACGCGGAGCTGATGACTACGGTCTCAAGCATTGAAGCCTCTGCCCCGCCTACCCCAAATTCACACATTAAACAGCCCTGAACAGCCCAGTCTGGCCTTGACTGCACGCGGCACTGTTGGCATACGCTCGGCAATCGCCAGAACACAATCAAACGGACCAGTATTGGAGGGGGATCCGATGCTCCGTCGTGTGCTGTTGCTTGGTGTACTTGGTGCCGTTGCGGCGTTTACAGTGGGTGCCGATCCGAAACCCGAGGATGATCTCACGGCGCTTCAGGGAAATTGGAAGCCGCTTCAGTGCGAGTATCAGGGTGTTGCGCAAATGTCGACAGAGGATATGAAGAAGGTCACCAGCGTTTACGACAAGTCCGAATACTTTTTGTACTATGTGGATAAAGATAAGGATGGAAAACCGGTAGTGTCTCTCCTCGCCCAGACGAAAATCACGCTCGATCCAACAACGAATCCTAAGGGGCTCGCATTTGAGTTCGCGGATGGTCCCCTCAAGGGCACCAAAGCCCACGGCATCTACGAAATTGCCGGCAACCAACTCAAGTTGTGCTACGGTCCCGCAGAGAAACCGAAACCCACCGAGTTCAAGTCCGCACCTGGGAGTGGGTATTTCCTTGAAACCTGGGCTCGTAAGCCAAAATAAGGATGCATCTAAAATGACACCCACCGACGAGCGGAAAGCCTGAATACTGTCATTCTTTCTGTATTCTCATCGTGGTGGGTGTGAAGCCTGATTCGGATGCCCACGCAGTGCTGACTGCAATTGATTGGATAAGATAAGTCGGATGCAATCCCCAAATGGGCTCTAACCGTCCGAACCCACACTCCCATATGGGTGTCCAGTGGGTATGTTGACACTCGCTGAACCTACTGCTGTTGAACCCGCCACCATGGACGCTCACACCCTCGACCTCCTTGGGTTCGACAAGGTCCGCGATCTCCTCGCTGGGTACGCCATTTCATCCCTTGGCCGTGATCTCGCAAGTCAAATCGAACCCTCAACGGATTATGATGCCATCAAGCAGGAAATGACACTGACCACGGAGATGGTCGCGGCCCTGGGTCTCGGTCAGGCACCTCCCTTTAGTGGCCTTCACGATGTTCGGTTGCTTGCTCGCCGGGCTGCCATCGGCACCATGCTTACCGCCGAACAACT
>DASZJS010000325.1:0-5014 GCA_035947935.1 Gemmata sp.
GGGTCTTTGCCGATGATGTCCACGGCAGCGTCGAAAGTGTGAATATCGATGCGCGTGACTTTCGAGACGTCGCCGATTTCCTTCCGCAATTGCAAGGCGGCATCGATGGCGCTTTGTGAATGATATTCCGCGGGCCAGAACTTGATGTATGTTTTGTCGATCATGAACCCATTGCGGTTGCCCAGTTCGGCACCAAAGGGAGCAGGGTCAAATGCCTCTCGCGAGACCAGTTGGAAAAACCCCAGATCGCCTTCAAAAATAGGGGCTGGGCCACTCAGACCCTCATTTGCGAGTATCGCCGCGAACACCCCATTCCTCGCGGCGTTCGCAAACGCGCACCCCTTCCACTCACTCAGTTCCCCACTCCGGGTTTGCCGCAGAGCCACATTGCACACGCCAGCCAGACCAATCGTGTGAGTGAGCTTGGAGACATCGAGTTTCATCAGTTTCCCGGCTGCGACTGCCGATGAGATTGCACCATAAGTGACGTGATCGATCCCGTGCTTTCGGAGGCTGGCGGCATCGCAAAATCGGCACTGAATCTCGTAAGCGAGTACGGCCGCGGTTATCAGGTCTTTGCCTCCAGCGCCAACCGCCTCGCCCACCGATAACACGGGAGCAAGGTTGTCGCTGGGGTGTGCCGGTTCCTTGCTGAGATAGGTATCGTTGAAGTCGAGATAACGGATCAAAAGGCCATTGACGAAAGTCGCCCACTCGACGCTTGATCGACCGCCACCAAGGAGAGAAGCGCTGGGGTTACCGGATACACTGAGAGCGCATTTTTTGACGATTGAGTAGGCGTTGGCCGGCATGGCACCGACCGCCGTGGCGAACGAGTCGATGAAGCGGCGTTTAGTTTCGTGAACGGCTTCTTTCGTCAATTTGTCGAAAGTAAGGTCTTGAGCATAAACGGCAAGACGGTGAGCGAGCGTGGGTGCAGCCATAATCCATCCCCGGCGGTGAAAGTGAACTGGGGATGTTGTAGTCGCGAATGTGGCGATCCGCACCTGTCACATCGGACACGCCCACATGTTTGTCGGACGTCGTTCGATTGGAAGAATCGATGGTATAATAAATTCACGATTAATAGATCAAGCGGCTTTACGTACCAGATCGGTTGCACGAGAGGATTCGGCTTGAGATCGAGCGGACTCTCGATACCACTCAATTGTCTCGGTAACAGCCGTTTCAAGGGAGTTTGCAGGTCGCCACCCAAATGGATTGGCTGGCGTTTCCTCAAGTGCGACTTCTAGCTTCCGACTAGCAAACACATCGCCGACAAATCTTGCCATTTCTGGCTCGGTCAATTTCCACCCCGATCGGAAAGTAACATCGAGCGGGTACGATCCAGATCCGACTGCTTCAGCCACTGCCAGGCAGGCCCGTGCGGCATCGCGAATAAAGACAAAGTCGCGTGGGGAACCTTTGGAACCCTCAGTCGCGATCCCACTCTCTCGGGCAAGGAGTGCAGCGATTGTCCTGGGTACAACGCGAGACATCCTCCGGTCAGTTCCTCCGAAGAGTTCTCCGAATCGGGCAATCCCGTGCGGAATTGCTGTTCCTTCCACATTGGAATTCAGAATGCGAAGCTGATTGGCCGGCTTTGCAACGATTACCGGCAGTCGTGGGTGGTGAAGTGCAGCTGCCCGCAAAACGGCAGCGGTACCGCGATCGTCCGCGATTTGACTCACCTCGCTCGGCATGCCGGGTGCTTTTGGCCCGGCAGATTCGTGGGCTAAATGGAAGATGGCGGACACCTCATGAATTGCCAGTGCGCTGTGGATACGAAAGGTGTTTTCGATACGCCCATGAATGAGGTGGAATAGCCCCGCTTCGCGCTCGCGAGCGAAGATCGCTCCTGCGCTTCTGTCGCGAATTAATCCAATCACATGGGCTTGCTGGTTGAGGAGTTCGGCAGTCACTGCCGCGCCAAGAAATCCCGTGCATCCAGTGATCAACACCCGCCGACCACGCCACTGGGAAGTGCATCCTTCCATAAATCTGTCACTCCCTCTCTCGACGAGTCTCTGGCTTGGCCGGGTATGAGTACGCGGAATCGAGGTAGGGTAAACTTGCTTCGGTAGACGAGTCAACCGCAACTGGCGGGTGTTCTTCCTTGTTTTTCTTGTGTGTCTCTTGCGCTTATTGGAGACTGTTGCAGTCCCGATGCGAATCTTTGCCGGTTGGCCTTGTCCATAGCATTTTGGGACAATGCCTCTCGATGGGGGTTATGTCGCTGATAATCTGGTATCTTTACGCCGAAGGCGAATGCAACTCAAAACCCAGGTTCCAACCAGTACGCTGGGACGATTTGAGGACTCTGACACGCCCCTGGAAAACTCCATGATCCGCCCCACTCTCGAATCCGAAACCGATACTCTCCTCGCCATTGCCGAGGGGACCGCCGTTTTCAAGCCCCTGGAGATCGCGGCTCTCAAAGAAGTTCTCGATGACTACCATGCGGGGAACCATCGCGCCGGGCATCGGGCCATCACATTCGAGCAAGAGGGGAAACCAGTCGGGTTCGCTTACTACGCGCCCACGCCAATGACCGATCGGACCTGGCACCTCTACTGGATATTCGTCTCAAAGGCGATTCAGGCGAAGGGCATCGGCGCACGCCTGCTGTCGTTTGCCGAAGCCGATATCGTCGCCACGGGCGGTCGATTATTCCTGATCGAAACGTCATCCCTCCCTTCCTACCAGCCGACGCGGAATTTTTACCTGAAGTATGCCTACGAGCAGGCCGCTACAATCCGCGATTTCTATGCTGAAGGCGACGATCAGGTGATCTTCCGCAAGCATCTCATCAAAAAAGCCTGATCGCAATGCGTACTGAAAAGCCCAAACGGGCAAACACATTTCCAGGAACCATATCATGCCAGTCGGCTGGCAAAAGTTGATCCCATCGCACGATTGCTTCCGTCGAGAAGGGGCATACGCGATCGATGCTTATTCCGAATTTCTGCCTGCGCCTCGAGTCGGGTGGAAGCCTTATGGCAACCACAAACCCGACCCCGAGCTTTTCCACACCGACGATCCCTTTGGGTGGTATGTATCGGAATTTGCTGAGGCCAGGGAACTTCAACCCGGTCTCATCCAGGTCGGCACTCAGATCATCAAGAAACTCGCGCTGCTCCTCGAACATCACACCAACAACGAGGTTCACAAATCTGACCTGATCGATAACCCCTTCTGGCCCGAAGAACTGCTCGATGGCCCACAGTTGCCACAGGAGCGCTGTGTCATTCTCCTTCCACTCGCCCTCTCGCGCACGCAGGACGACAAGGGGCGAGTCCGATGGACGCTCTTTGGCAACAGCGAGCAGGGACCGGGTAAGGCATTCTGGAAGAGTTTTTACACCGCGCCCAAACGCGAAATACCGGCCGATGAAGCAGTCTCTTTCTTTTGCCGGCTGTTACACGCTGTTTACGATGAACGCGCCGAAGGGCTTGAGGGTCTCCGGAATGCCGGCTTCCGTATCCTGCCCGATGACAAACCTCTGTGCGATTTCTGGGACGAGACCCTCCCCTCCTGGACCGAGAGTTTGCTCCTCCCCGACCGGCCAGCGATGGAGTCGGTCAAGTATCTCCTCACGTTTCGGCCGTTCGGCCGATTGCCCGCAGCCGTGCGGAAGGCCTATCTCACCGGCAAGCTCAACCTGCTTCCCTTCCCAGGGAGTCTCGTTTTCTGGGGTGTACCAGGTTATCGCCATCTTCACCAGGAATTGCCCCTCGCACTCCAGATCCCGCTACTGCTCGGGGTTGCCCGGCATCGGATGTCGGAAGGTCTGCGTGTACCTCAATCGGGCTTGATGCACAAACCGACTGAAGATCGGCCTCATCCTCACCCGCACGCCGGGCACGTTCGCAATACGTTCAAGCGGACCCATCGTTGGGACAAGGTTCTCCGCGATCAGGACGAACTCGCTCTGATCGGCAAAGAAGACAAGATGCTGCATGTGCTGTTTAGCACAATCCCGGAGGATATCAGTCTATACGACAAGCCAATGGCCCGGAACGTCCAAATATGGATGGAGGATCATCGACTGCTTCTCGATGGTCCAAACGCAACTCCCGCGCAGATCAAACATGCACTACATACCGCCGAGGCAGGCGGTCTGTTCGGTTATCGCTTCCTGTACCCCGCCATGCGGGTGGGACTGCATGAGGTTTACTGGCATCGGCCTCTCGTTGCTTATCGCACTCCCGAAGGCGAACCGCGTATTCTGCCCGATTCGCCGCTTGGCTACCTGACTGCCTATTCGGCAGACAAACCCAGGCTGGACAAGCCCATCGAACTCTGGCCACGAATCCAGCGGCGATCAATCCCGAGTGCCATACTGCACCTCCAGCCGCCGGGTCCGGGTCGCTCGATCACGCCGACAGTGCGGAGTGTGAACAAGCTTCTCGATGCCTTCCAGAAACACGGCGAACGACCGTTGCCGCGGTCTCTCGCTCGTCAATTACTCATTCCCCATCACGGCCAAACGCTGGAAAGCTGGTTGGAGGCGTTGCCGGATCATACGCTCACTGCCGAAGTGCGTGCCTTGATCGAACCAGAAGACTCAGCGACACTCGAAATCCCACGGGGAGCCAAGGTACCCAGTTCGCTGACGTACCAGCGCACGGCCACCAGAGCATTCGAGCTGAATTACTGGAAAACGATCGCTGGGCTCGCGGAGGGCTCATTCCTTAACAAGAACAACGCCGATTGTGTGCGCTGTAGCATCACTCAGAAAATTATTCCCTACCATCACCGACAACTGGACGATGTTGGAGATTTTCTTCTCGGTTACTACGATCGCAAGATCGCCGCGGCTGGTATGAGCGGTAAGGCTCTCGCAGGTTCGGTACCGTTTCAGTGGCGCACGGATTTCGATTTCTCATGGATGGGTGGCTGGCTCAGGAACCAGGAACATGCTGCCGAACGCGACTTGCTGATAGCGATTCCCGGCAAGGATCGCAGCCGGGCGGTCATCATGTCCGATCACAACGACACGGCGTACATGACC
>DASZJS010000326.1:0-5784 GCA_035947935.1 Gemmata sp.
CTTTCGGTTTTCCGGTTGCAGGTGTCCCGTTGGTTCCGTTGTGGGATGGGTCGGATGGTTCCACCCAGCCCACGTATCCCGGGCCAATGGGACCGGGAGGAGTGACCGAAAACGCACCGTTGACGAGCAACTCCTGCTCGCGCTCGTGGACGTGGTGCGATCCCGTTGCCGGGCTTGCACTGGCATCCCGCCCCACATACTCGAATGGGAAATTCATTGCCCGCAGTCGTGGCTCGACAAACGTCCAGCCACCCATGTTTTGCGATTCTTCCTGAACCCAGACCCATTCCCGACACCGCCGGTAGCGGCTGAACACCGCAGCGAGTTGATCCTGCGGCCAGGGATAAAGCTGTTCGAGCCGGATAACGGCAACAGCCTGCGTGCCAAGCTCGTCTCGTTTTGCAGCCAGGTCGTAGTAGACCTTGCCCGAGCTGAGGAGCAGGCGAGTCACGAGTTCCGGCTTTGCCTTCTGGTCATCCAGCACTTCGCGGAAGTGCCCGGACGTGAACTCGCTGACCGGGGATGCCGCCTGGAGTTCGACCGGCTTCTTCTCGCTGATCCGCAACAAACTCTTCGGGGTCATCACAACCAAAGGCTTGCGGAAGTTCCGCTTCACCTGGCGGCGAAGCAGATGGAAATACTGCGCGGGGGTCGTTGGGTAAGCAACCTGGATATTGTCCTCCGCACACATTTGGAGGAACCGCTCCAGGCGAGCCGAAGAGTGTTCCGCCCCCTGTCCCTCGTAGCCATGTGGAAGCAACAGCACGAGTCCGCTCGACCGCATCCACTTCGATTCGCACGAAGTCAGGAACTGATCGATGATGACCTGCGCACCGTTGGCGAAGTCTCCGAACTGTCCCTCCCACATCACCAGCGATCCGGGGTCATCGAGCGAATACCCGAATTCAAACCCCATGACGGCGGCCTCGGACAGCGAGCTGTCGTAGACATCGAACGCGGCCTGTTTGGGGTCGAGGTGGGCAAGCGGGTAGTATTCGGCACCGGTATTGAAATCCACCACAACCGAGTGCCGCTGCGTGAAGGTTCCCCGCCGGCTATCCTGTCCGCTGAGCCGCACAGCTATTCCTTCCAGGACGAGCGAGCCGAAGGCCATTGCCTCGCCGGTGCCCCAGTCCACGGCCTTGCGGCCCTTGATGTTTTCCCGACGGGTCTGGAGGGTTTTGATCAGGTTTGGATGAACGGTAAACCCTTCGGGGACGGTGCCGATGGCATCGGCAATGCGGTCCAAAATGCCGCTGGGAACGCCAGTCTCAACAGGGGTATGCGAGTACACAGGAGAAAAGTTCTTCCAGCGTCCGGAGAACCCTTCCATTCCCCGCTTGCGGGATTTCCCGCTCTTGACCATCGCCTTGACCGCGGCATGGGCCTGCTCCAGTCGGCGCTTGTAATCGTCCGCGGCGGTATCGGCGACCCGGAGAGCCTCCTCCAGTTTCTCCTCGAAGACCTTGCCAATGGCTTCAGAGACGTGAGCGGCGACTCCCGCGGATTGTTCGGCCAGTTTCGCGGCATACACCTGCGAGAGCGGTAGTTTTTTCTCGATGATCTTCGATTGCAATGGCTGGGTGTAACCGGGATTATCGCCCTCGTTGTGCCCCCACTTCCTGTAACAGACCATGTCGATCACCACATCGCGCTTGAACTGCTGGCGGAACGCGAGGGACAGTTCGGCAATCGCGACGCACGCCTCGGCATCCTCAGCATTAACGTGGAAGATCGGAGCCTGAACGAACTTTGCGATGTCGGTGCAGTATTGCGTCGAGCGGGAATCGCGGGGGTTGGTGGTGAAGCCGATCTGATTGTTGACGACGATATGAACCGTACCACCGGTGCGGTAGCCGGAAAGGTTCATCAGGTTCAGCGTCTCCATGATGACGCCCTGTCCGGCAAACGCTGCGTCTCCGTGGATCAGGATGGGAACGCCGGTTGACCGCTCGGTGTCGTTGTGCAATCGCTGTTTGGCCCGGACGCGGCCTTCCACCACCGGGTTGACGATCTCCAGGTGGCTGGGATTCGGGGCAACCGACAGGTGAACGGTGCGGTCGTCGGAGGTTTCCACATCGGCGGAGAAGCCAAGGTGATACTTCACATCACCATCGCCATCGTGGGTGGACATCGGCAGGTAGTTGTCTTCAAACTCGTTGAAGATCTCATCGAACGGCTTGTTGAGGGTATTGGCCAGGACGTTCAATCGGCCGCGGTGGGCCATGCCGATGACGAACTCCTTGACCCCGAGACTCGGCCCCTTCTCGATGAGGGCATCGAGGATGGGGATGAGCGTTTCGCCGCCTTCGAGCGAGAACCGTTTCTGCCCGACGTACTTGGTGTGGAGGAACTTCTCGAACAACTCGGCCTGGTGGAGCGTCATCAGGATGCGATACTTTTGCCGGAGTGGAATGGGGAATCGGTTCCGGATCGGCTCCATCTTCGCCGCGAGCCATCGACGAATCTCGAGCGAGTCAATGTGCATGTACTCGACGCCAATGGTCCGGCAATACGTTTCGGTGAGTGCCTCGATCAACTCGCGCAGCCGAACCGGGCCATCGATTCCAAAGTACATCGAGCCATCGACCGTTTTGTCGAGATCGTCCACGGAGAGGCCGAAGTGATCGAGAGCAAGGAGTGGAGAGGGTGCGGGCGCGGAAGTGGCGAGGGGATCGATTTGAGCCTGAAGGTGACCAACCTGCCGATACCAGTACATGAGCCGGACAACGCCGCTCTGGAGATGCATATCGACGGTGGGGCCGGTGGCGGAGACACTTGCCCCATCGAGTTTGCCGGCAAACTGCATTCCGGCAAAGAACGCTTGCCAGGTGGGATCGACCGATTCGGGATTCTCTCGCCACCGCCGAAACATCTGATCCACAATCTCGCCATTCTCGCTGAACATCTCATGGCTCCATGCTGCTGGCGGGAGAAGACCAGGTACTGATACTGATAGGGCAGGGGGGGCGTGGGACAAGGACGGGAAGGTTGCGAGTTCCATGCCATCTGTCATCGACAACGGAAAAGGCGATTGGACAACTCCATCAACCTTAACTGTGCTCTTTTGAAGTTATTCTACCGTCCCCAAAACATCCAAACCTTCTCCTGTCAGCTTGAAATCCTGCTGTCAAAAAGCATGGTTTTCAGCGACTTTTCTTTGTCTTATCACGGCTTTGCAGATTTTTGAGCCAAACCGAGCGAGTTGAAGATTTTTGCAGGCGGTTGAAGAATTTTACCTTGTGCCTTGCCGGACGATCCTGTCGGCCACCGCGCGGAAGGCGTCGATTTCAAATCCGTGATACTCTCGAAGGTAATCCAAGATACCGAGCCAAGGCACTAAGTCTGTCGGATTGATTGCAAGCCATCTCGACATATCAGTATAATAGTCAGACTGTTGTACTTGGATAAACCTCTCTGGATGCCGGTTCTCTTTGATCAGGACTCCGAGCGCATAAAGTGATAACTGATTGCCAATTCCAGCCTGCAAAAAAGGAAGAGGTAATCCATGAAGAGGCGGACCGGAGTTGCGAGCATTACGACGCGCGCTTGATCGTTTCATTTCCTTCCTAGTGACTTGCTCAGGCAACTCATCAAATTACTCTCCACCATTTCCACTGGAGAGCAATTATGCCTGATGAAAAATACGTCCTTCCACTCAAGAACATCCTTCAGGGATTTGAGGAACTGCGATTCACTGCTGAGGTTTGGTCGCGACGTTGTCCGGAGCGCGAGTTTCCGAAACGACCCAATAAATCTCAAACGCCCAGCCTATCTGCCGAAGAAGAGACTCGATACGAGAAAGCGCTCCGGGATCACTTCGAGTATCGACTCGCCACACATATTGAGCAAGCATTTGGCAGTCTGAAATCTCTCTTACTTTCTCTCGAAGCCGACGCTCGAAGTCTGGCCAGAGAAGTTTTGCCCGTTCATTGCGCTGATACGGCTCTCCTGGTTGAACATCTGGACGCAGCACAGCGATAATCGCAATGTGGGGCTCTTCGGGCTTATCTGGGCATTTCGATGAAAGCATTACGATTCACTTCTAGGAAAGAATCTCCGGGAGCGAGCATTTCACAGCGGCTGCGAATTGAATCAGCGTTGTTAAACGAGGATCGAGATTTGATTCTGGGTTAAGCAAGCGAGAGACCGCTTGCCGAGCGCCAGATTTTGAAAGCCCCATCGCAATACCAATTTCTTCCTGAGTCATACCACTTCGTTGCGCGGCAGACCGCATTTTCTCGCGCACGATTTCCAGGGGTTTTGGTCTTGTCTTTGCCATAGTCCAAGTCTACACATATGTAGTCAACAAGTCAACTCAGGGGCTTCCTCATGCTTCACAATTGGCAAAATGCAGTTGAAACGATATCTCCATATGTCGTGAAAATTTCAACACCCGAAGGGTCGGGTACAGGGTTCTTAATTTGGCGATCAAGTCGCCGACCAAAGTTAGTTGGAATCGCAACTGCCGCTCACGTTGTAGACCATGCCGAAGAATGGGGCACTCCGATTCGCATTCACCATCCGGGATCTGATAAGTCGCAACGCTTGTCTGAAAACCAAAGGACAATCTTCTTGCGCAAAAAGTCGGACACGGCGTTAATTGTTTTTATGTTGCCGGAAGATGATGATGAAACAATTCCCTTTCCGGCGGAGGATCTAAAACTTTGGCCGAAGCATCATTACCTTGCAATTGGAAACGAACTTGGATGGGTTGGGTTCCCAGCGGTGTCGCCCGACAATCTCTGCTTTTTTTCTGGTAGCGTCAGTTGTTGGCTACAGAGCGAATTCTCCTATCTCGTGGATGGGGTGGCAATAAATGGTGTAAGCGGAGGCCCTGCTTTTTTTGAAAAACCGGGAGATATAAAGATCGTTGGCTTAATCACGCAATATATCTTGAACAGATCAGGGTCCGCGCCATCGCCAGGACTATCGGTTGTTCAAGATGTATCGGAACTGCATGTAATGCTTGGAGAAATTCAAGATTACGATAAAGCAAAAAAGGTGGCGGAAGAGGCAACGAAAAGAGTTATTGAAGAAGAGAAAGCAAAATCGTTGGGGAACCCTGTTTCGCCGGAAACACCAATTCCAAACGCGCCCGACACGGCAACTACAGGGACGCCTTCAACCGAATGAACCTACAAGTCATCCGTGCTTTCGAGAACCGGCATAGTCGGCTGTTCTTTGTGCCGACGGGGTTTCAGCAAGTCATCCGTGCTTTCGAGAACCGGCATAGTCGGCTGTTCTTTGTGCTTCATAAATATTCTCCACGAATGGCGACGGGCAATTAAACACTTACAAGATGCGGTTGCCTGCTGCGTATTCGATTATGGAGCCAACGCAAAAGAAAAATCCACTTTACTGTCTACACAAATGTTGACAACTGCCGATGCTATGTCTACTATATTGTAGACAACAAAACTGGCATTGGGAGTCGAGACGATGAACACTCGCGAAGAACGTGGACGAGCAATCGCTGATTCGCAACGACTCGTTCGCAAGGGCGATTTGTGGTGGGTTCCGTCGCAGTCCAGCGAGAGCAAGTATTGCGTGTTCCCCGACGCGATAAATCCGCATTGCACATGCCCCGATCACGAAGCTGGGTTCAAATGCAAGCACATCATCGCTGTCGAGATCACGATTACGCAGACGCGGGAGATGGACTACGAAACGTACAAGGAAACGAGAACCCAATCGGTTACGGTCAAGACGACCGCGACTCGGCAGACCTATAAACAAGACTGGCCAAACTACAACGCTGCTCAAGTCAATGAACGCGGTCAT
>DASZJS010000327.1:0-4889 GCA_035947935.1 Gemmata sp.
GAGACGGCCGACCACAGCCTGCCATACTGCACCGCGGCAGCCCTATACGATGGCGATGTGACGATGGCGACCTTCGATGAAGCGCGGTTCACCGATCCCGCGCTGGTTCAGTTCACTGGCCTCGTAACTGTCAGCCACGACGCGGCTCTCGATCCACGTTATCCGCGCGGAATTCCAAACCGGATCACGCTTTCGCTTGCGGATGGAAGAAAGCTGGTGCGAGAGGTCGAGTTCCCGCGAGGACACGCGGGAAATCCGATGACAGATGAAGAAGTTGAGGCAAAATTCCGTCGCGTGGTCGAGCCACGCTATGGCAAGGCAACGGCCGATGCAGTTCTTGCCAGATGCTGGGATCTGGAACGATTGACCAGCGTTACCGACTTGATTCAGCTTTTCGATTGAGCGTGTTGCTTGTGCTGGAAAGACCAGCTGCGACTTCGCTGCACCGTCGCTGGTTTCTCAGCAACCATTGTGAAATAGAGTCGGCCCCAGCCCCGACAAAGACTATCGAGAAGCCGATCGGTGAGGATCGCCAACGCCTCGACAGGTTTTGCGAAGCGGAAGTATCCCGGATCGGCGTATCGTTGATAGTCCACGAAATTGAGGCCAGCCTCGATGCACTGTCGATGTAATTCGGTTTGAGTGTTCAAGCGGTAGTAGGCCGGGAAAGTATCGACTTCAGGTCGGTTGTAGAGCGCCTTCACAATTGCTTGGTTCGTCGAATG
Organism: Gemmata sp.; assembly: GCA_035947935.1. GTDB lineage: Bacteria > Planctomycetota > Planctomycetia > Gemmatales > Gemmataceae > Gemmata. The sequence continues at coordinate 726 of DASZJS010000327.1, forward strand.
GGGAAGCAACCCGAACAATCGACGAATGAATGTTACGTAGTGCGTTCCACTGATGCTGTGACCGATGAACTGCCCACCGGGACGAAGCACTCGCGAAACTTCTTTGAGAAAGGGTTCTGGATCGACAACGTGTTCGAGAACCATCACCGTTACTACAGTGTCGAAATACGCATCCGGGAAAGGGATTGTTTCGTCCTTGCGAAGGGGACGAAACCATTCCGAATGTTGAAGTCTGGGGTGCGGATGAAAATCGGTGCCCCACACTTCACGATCAAATGTACGGTAGCGGGCCAGGTCGGTGTTGATCCCACAGCCAAGGTCAAGAATTCGGCCACGATCGGGTAATGCCCGGCGGATGGCCTTGTGTAAGCCATCGACGTGATGAATATCCCCTGGGAATACTCGCCGCAGCAGCGAATTGCTCACTGTCCGCCCCCCGATGGGACTTCTCGTGGAGGCGGGGCTGTTGTGTGATCCGGTTGGGGAATTGGTGGCAGCGGTTTGGGTTCCTCAATCTGCAACCGGTAGACACAAATCACAGGCGAAGACTTACTCTTGGGGCTTTCAGGCCATTTGTAGACCAGTTTCCCCTTCGTCTTGAGTTCATTCGCCAGTTCCCATTGAGGAAGTCGCGAATGAGGGCTAATGTTTCCTTCTTTTCCCTCTTCTACCACCACCCACTTCACCTTGGGTTGACCTTGGTAAGAGGTCGTCTTGTAGAGGGTCCGCCCCGCATACCATTCCGCCCATGCAAGAGGGTCAATGAGCCAGTCATCATCGGCCATCTGCGAAGCGAGCCACCGCCCGGCATATTTGTGCCCCTCGCGCTGCGCGTGCATGGTCTGCAATGTGAATGGCAACGCCGACAAGACAATCCCGAAAAGCAAGCCACAGGGAGCGGCCTTCGGCCACACAATCAATCGACCGAGTTTGGGAAGAGAGCCCAGGAGGTTAGCAAGTGGTTCCAGAGCGGCACTGGCAAACACACACGACAGCATCACAAACTGAAGCGTATGCCGCTCGGACACATAACCAATCCGGTCTGCCAAATAAACCATGAGGGCCGCATTCAATGTACCGAGAACAATTAGAAACCACATGCCCAGATCGGGACTGAGCAGTTGCCTGCGGTGGGCAATGAGAGCAAACGCAGCCAATGCGCCGATCACGTAGTGCAACGACTTGATCAACTCGCTCCAAACAGCTTCCACAGCCCACAGTTCACGATTCTTCCCTGCATCCACAACAGGATCCCACCACTTGGCGAATAGCGGCATGCTGACTGTCGGGTGTCCGACTCCGCGGGCTTCCGGCTGCCCCCGCCATATCGCGGCTGGCTGACTATCCAATGGATTGATGATGTAGTTTCCCGTCGGCTTGTTCGTCAGTTTCCCAATCAGCATCATGTACGGGAGACCCACCAGGGCGACGCCGACCAGAAGCGCGATCAGCCATCCCAGTGCTTGGTCGCGCGGCCAGCGACGAGAAACCCACGACCAGGCGATGACCGCACCGACGGCGATCGCCACGCCCAGACCCTCGGGTCGGACCAGATAACTTGCCCCCGTCGCCATCCCACAGAGCAGAAACCCTCCAACCCCCGGCTGTCGAACAGACCGCACAGCAAATAAAATCGCGGTTGCCACAACCAGCAAATACACACCTTCCGACAATCCATCGCTGGTCATGCGAGCCGGGACAGGTAGCACTTGAAACAGTAGCGCTGCCCCGAAACCGACATTCCGGCCGAACAGGATGCGGCCAATCAGATAAAGTGGAACCACAAGCAGAACCGCAGCAATCGCATTCGCCACTTGCGCAGCTAATAAGCTCCGGTCTGGGAGAGGTAGATCGACGATTGATCGCAGAGCCTTTTCTGTTACCCAGACTGCAAGTGGATATCCCGGGGGCTGTTCCGCCGTGCGGATCACATCGATCCGTTGCCTGGGTTCACCCTGACTACCCGCGGAGGGATAGGACAAATTCAGAGCAATCCGGGCATACCCAAGGCTATCCCGTGCAGGGACGGCGGTGTGCACAACCAACCAACCGTGGATGGCGATCCCCACCACCAACAGCGCGAAAAGACGTAAATAATCTGGACCGAAGAGCGAGCGATGAGGCGGAACCGCCACCATCAGTCCGCCGACTTCTGCCGACATGATCTGCTCCGTTGGCATCTGCGATCCTGAACCTGACATGGGGTGGCCCCCACTCTCTTTGTGTGGAGTTTCTTCAAGCTCGGGGGTTTGGACTATCCCCGGGTATCTCTCCACGCGACGGAAGGTATGGCAAATTCTGCCAATCCGTCAACCCGACTTCGAGGTGTTCCGATGCTGGTGGTCACCGAGTTGATCCAGATTCCAGACGATGAGCTGGAATGGTCGTTCGCCCGATCCGGTGGCCCCGGAGGGCAAAATGTGAACAAGGTCGCATCCAAAGCGGTTCTGCGCTGGAAAGCCGCCGCGACAGTCGCGGCCATCGCCGGACCAGCCAAAGATCGAATGCGCTCGCGATTCCCAAGCCGGTTCACGACCGAAGGAGATGTCGTCCTCCAATCTCAGAAATATCGGGACCAGGAACGAAACCGGGAGGACTGTTTGATGAAGTTGCTGGAGATGATCCGGATTGCTCTCGTGGAGCCCACACCACGGAAGACAACGAAACCGAGCCGGGGTGCTCATCGGCGACGAGTCGCGGACAAACGCAAGTTATCTGAGAAAAAGCGGAATCGACGGGACTCAGGCGGTGAGGATTGAACGAAGGAGAGCTCGGGTTGTAACAACGGAACTCTGGTGAGTTCCGCTACTACTTGGTAGCGGAACTCACCAGAGTTCCGTTAGCACATTGAGTTACGTCAGTCTACCCGTTACTGATCCCGCAATTCCAAATCCAGGTTGGTTGCAAGTGCGCGAACCAGCGGGGCAGCAGGTTTGCGTGGCTGTTGGTAACCCCACATGGTATGCAGGAGTTCGTAGCCCATCAATCCACCGATGAGGGCGATCACGACAGTGGGGAACAAAAACAAAGCAGGAATCGGACCCCACGGAACCGGACGGTAAGCACCTACAGCGGCCGGCGTGGCTTCAGCCTCGTCCTCGTCTTCTTCCTCATCGGGCCTGCGCCCTTTCAAACCCTTGAGCGCCTTGGATGCCGATGCGTCATCCTCATCTGCCAGATCGACATCGGCGAGATCCACATCCCCTTCATCAGCCTCTGCCGTCTTCTTGAGGGCGGTTTTTTTCTTGGCTTTGGCTTTCGGCGTTGCTTCATCTTCCTCCTCAACCAAGACTGCTTCGCTCCCACTGGTGTCTTCAACGACATCGCTGTCGCTCGCTCCTTCGAGATCGGAGTCTGACTTCTCAATGTCTGTGTCGGGATCCAGGGCCACCGCTTCCGAACCCGACTCATCCATTGGAGGAATCTCGAAATCCGTCTCGAAGATATCCCGCTTTTCCGCATCACCGCTGTCGCTCGCGGCTACATCGAGACCGGAATCGCTGGAGTCATCGAGGGTGAGTTCAAACTCACTGTCCGAGTCCGGATCGGAGACGCCTTTGCCAGGTTTCAGACCGCCGAGCTTGAGGCTGGATGCGGCAGCAGATGAATCGAGCGTCAACTCGAAATCGACATCGGAAGAATCGACCCTTTCAGCCGCCTTGGCTTTCTCATCGTGTTCTTTCTCTTTCCCTTTACCTTTTTCGAGTGAAATTCCACTGTCCGCAGGATCGCGCAGGTTGATGCCACTCTCTCCCGTGCGGCGACCACTCCCGGTATCCTTCGGCATTTCTCCCAGGTCAACCTCATCGCTCGCATCGGTGTTGAGTTTCAGTTCAAAGTCGTCGCTATCGGCATCAAGGCTGAGTTCAAATTCACTGCTGTCGCTTTGCCCGGGGTTGGCAAGCCCTTTCCCGGAATCCGGCTTGGGGATTTTTCCAGATGACTTCGGCGCGGAGAGTTTGGCTGAACTGCCACCCTTGATGACAGCACTCCCCGGACCATTGAAATCGATCGAGAGTTCCTCGGTTGGTACAACGGATTCGTCGTGGCTGTCGTCCTTCTTGTCGCTTTTCCCCTTTTTGCTTTTTCCGGATTCCAGGCGTACATCGCTATCGGAACCCGGCTTGCTCGGCTTCTTATCGCCGGTTTTGGGCTCATCGGGTG
>DASZJS010000328.1:0-3571 GCA_035947935.1 Gemmata sp.
GGTCGCCGAGGTTATCCGCGAGGTCGCCAGCGAGACCGTCCTGTTCGAGCTGCGCGACCCCCGGGTCAAGAATGTCACCGTCACGCGTGCCGAGGTCTCCGCCGACCTGCAACACGCCAAGGTGTATGTGTCGATCATGGGCTCCGAGAAGGAGCAGCAGTTAACCATGCACGGCCTCCGTAGTGCGGCCGGATTCATCCAAACCAAGGTTGCGGATCGCTTGACCACCCGGTACGTGCCCCATATCACGTTTATCCTGGATGAGGGCGTCAAGAAGAGCATCGAGATTGCCCGGCTGATTCGTGAAGCAAACGAACAGTCCGCAGCCGTAGCGGGAATCGTCCCAACCGACGCGGATGTTCCCGACGACCTTGATGAGACAATAGAACACCCCACCGAGCAGTCCGAGTCCGCCAATGGATCGGCGGCGGACCGCCCGGTCTGAAGCTGCAGAACTCGATTCGAGAAAACGAATCCCGTTTGCTCGCAATCGCTGCCTGAGCCGCCGAGCATCCTGAATGAGAATGGTCGAACGGCTTCGACCATTCTCATTTACCGTCTTGAAAACGGAGTGGCCCACGCATGCCGGCCATCACGAACAAACAGCAACTCCTGACTCAGGCTCAAACCGCGCTCAAAAAGCGGTTTCCACTTCCCACCACGGAACCGGCGGGAGAGCCTCGCCCACTGCTGGAGGAGCTGATTTACGCGAGCTGTCGGGAGGGCAGCACCTCCGCGGATGCCGATGCCGGATACTCCCGACTCAGGAAAGCATTCATCGACTGGAATGAGGTACGGGTGAGCACCGTCCAGGAGGTGGCCGATGTCCTTCGTCCGCTCTCGGGCTCGGGAACCCGGGCCAAGCAAATCATCGGTCTGCTCCAGGAAGTGTTCGAGGACAAATACTCGTTCGATCTGAGCGAACTCGGCAAGAAGGGGCTCAAGGACACTGCTCGAAAACTCCGGTTTTACAAGGAAGGCGTGAACGACTACGCCGTCGCCTGGGTGATGCAACGAAGCCTCGGGGGCCACGCAATTCCACTCGATGATCCCACTCTCCGGGTTCTCAGACGGTTGGGAGTGATCGAGGACACCGATCCCGAGAGTCTGGAGGCAGTTCGCGGGAGTATCGAACACGTCATCCCAAAAACCCGCGGTCCCGAGTTCACAGATCTGTTCAGTATTCTCGCCAAGGAACTCTGCACCGAGAAAGACCCGAACTGCCCGGCCTGCCCACTCAAGACTGAGTGTCCCGTCGGGATCGAGAACACATCGAAAAAGCCCGAACCAAAGCCGAAGAAATCCCGATAGCCACAAATAGCGCAAGCGAACGGCCGGCTTACGCCGGGCCGTTCGCGTTTCCGATTGGGCAGTGCTCGGGCTCGTGCATCAATCAATTCGGATTATGACTGAGGAAATCCACAGTCGTTCGTTGACCGGCTTGAACCTGTACCTGACGGGACTGCTCTATAGGTTTGCCGTCCGTGCCGATCCAGCGAACGTGGATTTCGTAGGGGTACGTCCTGCCAGGCGGGAGTGGAGGCGAGACAAAGTTACGATCGCTGCCGGTCAGCGCCATCTTGACCCCATCGCAGTAGACCTCCGCGTTGACCGGCACTCGCACGAGCATCGTGGCACTGGTGGCTTCAACCGAACCTGCTTTGGGTGCCGGAACAGTAGCCCCAGCCACGTTCACACCTGAATGGGTCGCATCATTCCCAGCGATACCAGCATTCGGGGCTGGAGGTGCTGCTGGGGGCGGAGGGCTGGGATTGGGATTGGAACAACCCTCTGGGTTGTTCGGGTCCAGCATGGGCAGTACCTGAGCAGGGTTGCCCAAAGCGCGGTAGAGTTGGAACTGGGTCCGATTATAATCAGCTACAGTGCCGTAGTAATCGCGGTACGCCTGGAGCAGGGCCGACATGGCCACGACAGCTTCCTGAGGCCGGATGACGGGGATGATGATATTACCCAACCGCTTCACCGTACCGAGACCTTCAAAGTTCTGGTCCGCGGAAGTTTCGGCTTCCTTGAGTTCCACCTCGGCCCGAAGCTGTCTGGCTCGGGCCGATCGCACCTGGGCATACGCTTGAGCAACTTCTCTCGCCACAAAGTCCTGAAGGCGATAGGCTTGCATTCGCGTCACATCGTACTCGGCATGACGTTCGCGCATCGCTGCAGCGTTTCCGAAGCCCAGGTTCTTAAGTTCCCACATCACCGATACTTCGTAATCGGCCCGTGCCCGGAAAGCGCTAAGACTTCCATTCGGGCCGCCGGCGAATCCTCCGAACATCATCGAATCCGGCAACTGAGACGAAGCCCCGCGGAAGTAAACGGACGGCAGAGCGGGGCGGTATTGTTCTTCGCGCCAACGCTTCAAAGCAGCCTGCGTCAATGCTCGATATGCAACCAGTTCCGGTCGGGCTGCCAGTGCAACTGGAAGAAGGTTGTCGAGAGGCTGCTCGGGTGAGACCAGAGTGACCTGCAAGTGAGGAGGCTCAAGCGGAATCACGACCGCACTAGGGTCCAACCGCACGATTCGGACCAACTCCGCGCTGGCCACGTTCCACTGTTCGCGTGCCGTTTGTTCGTCCTGCTCGAATTGCGCCAACTGCGCTCGCGCACGGGCCACTTCAACCTGCGGCACCAGATTGGGTGCCATCGCCTCAATGCGTTTGACCACATCCTTGGTCCGTCGAATCGTGTCCACTGCTCCCGCCAGATTTCCCCGCGCCTGCTGGACGTCAAAATAAGCCCGGGCCACGGTGTAGGTTGTGTCGTTCGTTGCTGTCTGCAAATCGGCTTTTCGGGCAATCACGACCTGTCTCGCGGCGAGTGGCTGGAAGATGGCTTCCGTCAAAGCGAACACCACTTCGGGGGCACCACCCAGTTCCAACGCATTTGCGTTTCCAGGAGTCAAGATGCCGTTGGAGTTCTGGGCCGGTCCGGAGTTGCGCATGTAGTCGACACCCGCAGCAAGTGTCGGCAACCACAAGACGTTGGCCTGCGTCAGTTGTGCGGAAGCAACCCGAATCTGTTGGGCCGCGATACCGATATCCCAGGCCTGCGCGTTTGCCAGACGCAACGCCGTGGCGAGGTTGATCGGGAGCGCTCTTTCCTCTGGCAACGTGGAAGGAGCAATGTACTTCCAAACGGGAGGCTTGTCGGGGTTCATTCCGCCGCCATAGCCCGGGCCACCCAACCCAGGAACCATCGAACCGCCTGGAGCTGGATAGCCCCCGGGTGGCGTTGGAACGGGCATGGGTGGCGGGAGTGGAGTTCCCTGGCCGAATACCTTGCTGTCCTCATTCTGCTGAACGCCAATGGCTCCGCAGAATAGCGCCAGCCCAAGACACCAGCGGCGATACTTAATTAGCATGTCTTCTCCCATCGAATGGGCTACGTCCGTGTCTATCTGAGAGACGAGGTAAGCGATTCCTCCCAAGGTATCGACCGCGCAGAGCAGATGGATAGATTCGGGGTTCCCGTTACTTCCTAGAGTTCGGGCCAGATTGTGCGGGGGGTATGGGTTGGGTAAGCTGAAGTCCGGACGTGAATGGAAGCAGTCGTG
>DASZJS010000329.1:0-3768 GCA_035947935.1 Gemmata sp.
CGCTTTGTCCGTATTCCTCCATATGTCGGAACACGTTCTCTAGCACCACCACGGCGTCATCGATCACAATTCCGACCGCCAGGATCAATCCGAGCAAAGTCATGTTGTTCAGGCTGAACCCCATCGCATCCATGAAGGCGAACGTGCCGATGATACTCGTTGGGACGGCAGTCGCTGCGATCAAGGTCGTGCGCCAATCGCGGATAAAGAGAAAGATGACCCCGCCAACCAGGAACGCGGCCAACACGAGGTGGAATTTCACTTCATCGATGGAACCCTTGATGAATTTCGATTGATCCCGGATCACCTCCAGTTGGATATCGGCCGGAAGCTGCGCTTGAATCTTGGCCAATCTGGCTTTGACCGTCGCCGCGACAGCCACGGTATTCCCACCGGACTGCTTCTGCACAACCAAGCTGACCGCCAGATTGCCATCCAGTCGGGATTTGCCCCGCGGTTCCTCGACCCCATCGGTGACCGTCGCCACCTCTTTCAGCCGGATGGTGTACTTGCTGCCATCCCGCGCTGTGCGAGTGTCGATGATGAGTTCCTCGAAATCCTTTGGTCGCTGAATCCGGCCAATTGTGCGAAGCCCGAACTCGGTGGTTCCACTATCGACCTTTCCGCCCGGCAGTTCCAGGTTTTGAGCGATCAGCGCCCGGCGAACATCCTCGACCGATAGGTTCCTGGCTCGCAACTGGGCCGGATCGACCGTCACGTTCACCGCTCGTGTTTCGCCGCCAACGAGAACGACCGATCCGACACCAGTTACTCCTTCCAGGTCTTCCTTGATGAGCTTCTTGGCAATCTCGGTCACTTCCCGGAGTTTCCGGCCCGGGCCGCCGGATACGGCAATGGTGATGACGGGTGCCGCATCCAGATTGAACTTCTCGACCACGGGTGGATCGGTGCCAACCGGAAGACGGGGCAGTAGCGTCGATATCTTGTCGCGCACATCTTGCGCAGCGATGTCGCCATTCTTCTCTAGTTTAAAGCCGATGACGAGAGTGGAGACGCCCTCGCGTGTGGTGGAACGCAACTCATCGATGCCGGAAACGGTGTTGACGACCTCCTCGACCGGCTTGGTAACCGACGACTCCATTTCCTCGACACTGGCACCCTTGAGCGTGGTTGTGACCACCACCACGGGCACATCCACGTTCGGAAATAACTCCACCCCGAGCCGGGTATACGATGCCAGCCCGAGTACCACTGGACCGAGTACAAGCATGGTGGTAAACACGGGCCGACGGATACAGATATCCCAAATGGTCATGAAGGCGTCTCTTGAGCGCGGAACTTGGAACGGAGTGCGGAACGGAAGAAACGAAGACAACGCAGGGGTTCGTTTCTTCACTCATTGGCATCGACCGGTTGCCGATCAAGCCAGTACAACACATGGCAGATAAAATGCAACACCACCCCGTCGTCCGGGGACCAGGGCCGTTTAATTTCCGAAACTGTATTGGGTGGCCGGGGCAGAGTCTTCGATGCCCCGGTCTCACGAAGTGAGAAAACGAACTGTTGCTTCGCAACACCGGGGCATCGAAGACTCTGCCCCGGCCACCCAAATTCAAAGACTTAACAGCCCACACCCTGGAACGCAGTCCGTAACGGATGGTGTTTGAAGAGTCAGGCGAAGTAGTTTGGAGGCTTTTCCGAAAATGGGAAGTCGTTCCCAATTCGATTACACTTGCGATTCTGAAAGAACGGAATAGCTGCCGAGGTGCATTCTATGGCTGATGAAAGCGACAAAAGCGACGATGCGCCCGGCTGGGATGCCATCGATGCAGCGTTGGAGCCAATATATGGGGAACGCGAGCCATACCATGTTGGCACGGTCGTTCCCTTTGCACTCGGCGGTTCCGATCCGATTCATGGCATCAGCGCCTACAAGAATGCTGAACCTGTCCCGCACTGGCACTTCATCACCTATGGCCTGAGCGAACTCTGGGCCAAGGAGTCCACCGACCTCGATGTTAGCGGCTATGGGTTTGAGCTGACCTTTCGGCCCACTTGCAAGGCCAAGGATAAGAAGCCGCCGAACTGGGCCATCAACTTCTTGCAGAATCTCGGCCGTTATGTCTTCGAGACAGGCAACACCTTCGGTGTCGGTCACACTCTTCCGCTCAACGGTCCGATCGAACAAGGTTCATCCACGCTCATACAGGTCGTGAGCTTCTGCCACGATCCACAACTGCCGCCCATAATGACCCCCAATGGCAGCGTCGAATTTCTCCAGATCGTTGGCCTGACGTTGGATGAGATGGAGGCGATTTCATCGTGGGATGCCGAGGCCTTCCTCGAACTTCGCGGCCGCGATGATGCCTATCTCTTGACCGATCTCGCCCGCGAGTCCTGGCTGGCAGACCCTCAATTTGCAGCCAAGGTCACTCGCCGCAGTAAAAAGGATGGCTCGTCCTGCGGCTGGATGTCCCTCGTTCTGGAATGCGACACTAAAAGCCGGCCCGTGTGTGTGCGCGTGCAAACCATTGCAGCGGTTGGTCTGAAGCAGCGTCTGTTGAGCCGGCTCCCTTTCGGTCGCACTTTTACCCTCAACGGCAAGGATGCCACGGTCGTATTCAAACCGGGAACGCAGTCCCGAATGAAGCTGGTCGAGGATGCAGTAACGATCACCTTGCGGGAAGACCACCTTGTCGGTCTGGCTAAATCGCTCCAGCCTCATGTCGGCGTTTACCCAATCCCTGGCTTGAAGAACGTGGTTCTGGAAGTCGTCAGGACTGAGATCAAGGACGAAGACGGCAAGGTTGTGGAAATTGTCGAATAGAGACAACAAAAGGCCGATTCTGCAAACAAAGCCAATTTATGAAAACGCAAAACAAGTTAGAATTGGAATTGAGGTTAGGTCGAGCCAGGAGCAAAAGCTTGAGCTTTTGGGAACAGGATAAAACGTAGGAATCGGCTGCTCGGGTGGAGTGGAAAACCGGGAGTTTCTTCGCTCTCAACTATCCACGCTCAACTCTCCACTGAAACGAACCACTTTTCGTTTGTCCTTGCCGCAAGGAGCCAGACATCGCTAGCATGGGCATGGTAGCCACGGAGCAGCGGTTCCTTCTACCCGGCCCGCTGATGATTTCCCCAATCCGTCCCCGGCCATTCCTCGTCGTATAGGCAGGATCTTGTGGCCAAACCCGGTGCGATCCCGATAGAGCGGCCAACAACGGGTTCGGAACCCACTGCCGCCATTCCGGCTATTCCACCTGCTGGGAATGACCGGTCTGGAGATGATGCGCTGGTCGCCACGTTCAATCGAATTCGCGATGAACTTGTCAGCACCCTGATGTACTTACTCGGAAATTCCGACGATGCTCAGGATGTCGCCCAGGAGACATTCCTGAAGTGCTGGCGTGCCCGACAGGGTGTTCCCGATGTCCTGAACTTGCGAGCCTGGATCTTCCGAATCGGACTCAACGCGGCGAAAGACTTCCAAAGGAGCGCCTGGAACCGCAAGGCCCGACCACTCCCGGAGGAAGAGGTGATGATGCCCGGACGGAACGATGGACACGCGGAATTGCTCGAGGATCAGGAAACCCTCGATCAGTTGCGACTGGCCATTACCCAACTCCGTCAGGAGGAGAAAGAGGTCTTCCTTCTCCGCCAGAACGGGGAACTGACCTACGAACAGATCGCCGAACTGCACAACCGCCCCGTGGGCACCGTCAAGACCCAGATGCGCAGCGCCCTCGAAAAGCTGCGCCGGCTGCTTGTCTAGAGGGGCGGACCCCTCACTTTTTCGTCGAGAGGGCG
>DASZJS010000330.1:0-3811 GCA_035947935.1 Gemmata sp.
AGCCCGCATAGGAAGGATTGCGTGGCGGGAGAAAACTCGCTCAATTCCTTATCTTACCGACATAGCGCAATCGAGTGAACGGGAAACTCAGGCATTGCCTGTGAAATCGGGCCGACCATCACCACAGGGGTTCCTGGGGGATCTCATACTCGGCCCGACTCAACCCGAGAATGGGATAGAACACGAATCCAAGCAGAGCAAGTCCGAGGCCAAACGCCTCACTTCGTCCGAACCGACGGGCGACTTCCACGTTAACCAGAATCGCGGCGATGATTTGCACGCCCGGGATGAGAACGAGAACAAACCAGAGGTTGCTCAAGCGGGCAACTCCCACCACCAGCACGTAAATGTTGTAACCGGGGATGAAGGCAGCCCACCACTTGTGTCCGGCCTTTGGGAACACGAGAAGCCAGCCGAGCAGGATGCTTGGGATGGTGATTGCCGCCCATACCATGAGGTAGGGAAGCAACCAACTCAGTTCAGGTGCATTGAGGGGAGATGCGCCCGGCAAGGGTAGGTTGGGAAGGTGCTGGGTCAAGACAGTTCTCCGCCGGCGGTGTCGATAATACTGATCGTACCGCCAAGCAGAGCCCGCTTCAACGTGGCAAACGGCAGAACCAGATTATCCGATTGTCTTTTCCGATCCACCAACCTGTCTTCGCCCTTTTCGTCCTTGAGTTGCTTCGCCGCCAATCAGACGCAAAACCTGCGGCTGCCCAGGTTCCGGTCTGGCTGCTATCATTCCTGCATCACACCGCGAGTGGAGAAAAGAGATGCGAGTGCTTCAGATGGCCGCAAAGGCCGACTCAGATGGGATCATTCGACTGACGATTCCAATTGGCATGGCAAACGAGGAGTTTGAGGTTGCCATCGTGGTATCGGCCAAGCCAACCGCTAATGGAACCGCAAAACCAAAAACCCCGGAAGAACTTGGCTGGCCACCGGGGTTTTTCGAGAATACTTTTGGCTCGATCGACGACGAGACATTTTGTGAGCCTACCGCTTCCTGCACCCCATCGCTAACGCCGCTAACGCTCCGGGTTCACCAGGAGTGCCAAACGCTTAATATTCTGGCGAACCCGGAGCGTTAGCGATGGGGTGTCTCCCATCACCGATTAAACAAGAACTCCTTACTGTTCAGAATGGCCCAGAACAGGTCTCGGAAAAGCTCCTCGCGTGGAGTGTCCTTCAGCAACTCCTTCACCTTCGCACGCTCGGCGGAAGTTGGCTTTCGAGAGACGGTTCGCAGAAACAACGTCTCCAGCAATTTGTCATCGTCCTTTTCGTCCTTGAGTTGCTTCGCCAGCCAGCCATTGCCGTTCTGAACCTTCGCGGTCGCTTCGCCGCCGATCAGATGCAACACCTGCGGCAGACTCACATCCCCACCCCGCTCACACGCACAGGCTGTTACTCGCTCGCTCCGCCCAAACGTCCGCAAAAAATACGAGGTGGCCGTTGGGTCCGGCACCTGCACTGCCCGCACTCCAACCGGATAGCCTTCAAACCGCTCCGGAACCCCCGTCGTCTCGCAAATGGCATCCAGCATCACCTCGGCCGACAGCCGACGGGCATAGTAGTGCGAGTAAAAGCGGGCATCCGTCTCGTTCCCCGGCCGTGTGGCACTGGAAAGCCGGTAGGCCCGTGAGTTGAGAATCGGCCGCATCAGCGCCCGCAGATCCAACTTCCTCTCGACAAACTCCCGGTTCAACGCCTTCCAGAGTTCAGGGTTCGTGGGCGGATTCGTAGCGCGCAGATCATCCACGGGTTCGACCAGCCCAACGCCCATGTAGTGCTGCCAGATACGGTTCACCATCGCTCCGGTGAAGTATTCGTTGTTCGGGTCGGTGATCCACTTCGCCAGCATCGCCCGCGGGTCGTCGGTTGGTTTCACCTCGTTCGATGAGCGGTCGAGCGGTTGCGGTTTCATGAACGTGCCGGTTCGCGGCTGGTTCACACCGACCGGGTTCTGGTTCTGGTTCTGGTCCGGGTGCCCGACCTTTAAGATGGTTGGCCCCATCTTCGAGTCTTTGCGTTCCAGCTTGATCCGGCTGAAATACGCGGCAAAGTGATAAAAGTCGTCCTGAGTGTAGCGTTCGAGCGGGTGATTGTGGCAGCGGGCGCACCCGATCCGGGTACCGAGGAACGCCTGGGCCACCGACTCCGGAGCTTCCGAGTTCTCTCCTTGTCGCTGCTCCCCGACCGTGACGATGAAGTAACCAATGGCCGGGCTTGCAGTCGTTTCTCCAGTGGCGGTCAGGACACCGCGGGCAATTTCATCCCACGGGCGGTTCGCGGCAACCTGCCTCCGCAGCCACTCGTGGAACTGGCGAACGCCTTTTACGCCGCGAACATCGTGATCCCGTTCCTTCCTGTTTTGGAACAAGTCGCCGAGTTGCAATGCCCAGTAATCGGTGAATTCCGGCCGTGCCAGTACGACATCCACCAGCTTCGCCCGCTTGTCGCGATCGCGGTTCGCAACAAACTCGGTCACCTCCCTGGCCGTCGGTAGAATCCCACACGTATCCAGAAACACGCGGCGAATAAACTCTTCATCCGAACATAGGTCCGATGGTTCGATATGAAGCTCTTTAAGCTTCGCCAGAACATGCGTATCGACGAAGTTATTCCCACCCTCAAACCGTTTGGGGTCAATGGGATGGTCGAATGGCATACTGAAAACCGCAACTGCAACTTCTGTGAGGAACATGGCCCGAATAGCAGATGCTCCGTTCCGGAGAGCTTTTGCCTTACCGCGGGATGAAACTTCGAGATAGGCCGGATCGTTCGAGTCAAACTTGGTGAGCCACGTTACATCCCGCTTTGTCCCATCGGCGAACGTGGCGGTGGCCACGAGCTGTGCTTCCTCACCCGGCTTGAGAACCTTTGCCGTGGGAGTGAGTTCGAGCTTGCCGATCTTGGGTTCGCTCTTTTCCGGCCCCGGATATCCGCTCTTGATCCAGGTGAGGAGCAATTCATATTCCCGGCTTCCGGGTGCGAACAGCCTGCCCCCCTCGTGCGGCGTTAGTCCAGTAGCCTTGCGGAGCAACAGACTTTCTTCTGGCTTTGTGGGGTCGAGGCGGCGACCGCTGAATTCGCGTGTGATCCACTTGTAATCCTGATCGGGAGCAAACCCACGGAGGGAGAGTCGGAATCCGTTCTGCCCTGCCCCTTTGCCGTGGCATGAGCCCTGGTTACATCCGGCCTTGGTAAGCAGTGGGATGACCTCTGTGGTGAAAGAGGGCGCTGGCGAATCCGCGCGGGCAAAACCCGCGGAGCCCGCGATCCCAACGGTCGCGGCCAAGGCGTAAGCGAACCAACGCATGGGAGTCTCGCGGTGAATAATGAGGCGGTGTGGTGGGTGCTTTGGAGAAGTCACCCGGCAGGGCAGCATCGAACCTTAATCCAAGTCTACGCGACAATTGGAATGCGAGCAAGCAGACAGGGTACAATGAACCGAGTCTCGGAATTGCTCAGATGTGCCTGAAGATGATGTGCAATGTGGGGCGAGGTGCGATGGATCGGTGCTTGCCGATTTCACGCCTCGCCCTGTTTTTCTTCACCATAACCGAGGGTACTTGGTTAATCCTTCATCCGCTTCTGCGATTTTTCCTTGCCGCCCATATCTTTGTATTTAAACACTTTGTCATCGATCGAGATCACTGTGTCCTTGGATACAAGACCCTCCTTGATGAGTTCCGGAGCACTGGTCTTCGTGACGGTTGCGATGATGACACCATCTTTCACCTTCCAGGTTCCGGAAACGGTGATCTTCAGGGTGTTCTGACCAGCCTCGATTGTCGCCTCGGCATCG
>DASZJS010000331.1:0-6681 GCA_035947935.1 Gemmata sp.
GAACTCTGGCGACTTCCGCTACAAAGCTGAAAATCAACCGGGCCGCGGATCAGCTGATCCGCGGCCCGGTTGCGTTCTGTCTGTGAAGCAAAGTCCAACTCAATCGACAACCGCAAGGACATCGTCCTCGGTCATAATCAAGTATTCCTTGCCTTCGTGGGTGATCTCGTTACCCGCATAAGAAGAAAACAGAACCCTGTCTCCAACTTTCACCTGGAAGGTGGCTCGCTTGCCGGTGTCGAGGGGTTTTCCCTCACCAAGCGCGAGAATCTTGCCCTGCTTTGGCTTTTCCTTCGCGGCGTCCGGAAGGATGATTCCTCCGCTGGTTTTGTCGTCGGCTTCGAGTCGCTCCACCAAAATCTTGTCGTTCAGCGGAACAATCTTCATTGCTCGGTCTCCTGATGGAATTCCTGGTAATCCTTGTAGTCTTAACTTCGATCGCAGATCGTTTCAAGTAGCTGCGGGTGGTGTAGGTGTCGGCGGTGTTCCCCGTTCCATTCCGCCGACGTTTCCGTACACCTTGGCCAGCGCCCGCGAGAGTGTATTCAGTACGATATTTGTGTTCACGGGTTTCGGAATCACACTGAACACATGGGCCTGGAATGCCCGCCGGATCAAGTCATTCGTTGCATCCGCCGTCATCAGCACGGCAGGTAGCATCTTATCGAGCGTTTGGCGAATGACGGCAAAAGCCTCCAGCCCCGTGAGTCGAGGCATGTTCATATCGAACAGGATAACGTGGATGAGTTCCACTTGAACCAGTTCGACCGCCTGACCGCCATCGGCTGCAAGCACCGTCCGGAAGCCCTGATTCTCAAGAACCTCTCCAAGTGTCTCGCGGGTTCCACGGTCATCATCGGCAATGAGGACTGAGAAACGGCTTTCGTGTTTTTGTGTATCGCCCAATTCCGGGCGTGTTTCTGTGGTCATCGGACACCTCCCCGCGGCCACAAATCAGCCAGGTGGCTGAGTGATCCACGCGGAAGTTAGTTTTTGGGAAGATAAGCAAACGAGGTGCCGAACCCCAGGGGGAGCCAAGGCGCAGCGATAACATATGCACAATACGTCAGATACGGTGACGAAATCAAGCCAGAATCGGGACAGACGCAAAGGTTCTGACTGCCAGAGCGGGCCGAACAGACTGTCAGGGTGACAGCGGCCCCTGAAAGATGCGCTGCTGCATCAAGGCGAATAAGTTGGACTGGCCAAGACACGTTCAGACGCGCACAACAGCGTAAACAACCCCTCGCCAGCTTGCGGAAGGTGTTCTCGTGGCAAACGCGCAACCGCTGGAGGGTGCAAACCGGCCCAATCCGGTCGATGACCGACGGTTTGGGTATTGGGTCGGTCATTTCGTGGTCGTCGGGAGCATGATCGGCTCTGGAATCCTCACAACCTCGGGGTTTACTCTCAAGGAAACTGGCAATCCTGCCGCTCTGCTTGGGCTGTGGATGCTGGGCGGAATTCTTGCGATCTGCGGAGCGGTCACCATTGCTGAGCTTGCAACTTCCATCCCCCGTTCCGGAGGAGACTACTTGTTCGTTCGCGAAGCGTTCGGGCGGGATGCTGGCTTTGTTTCGGGCTGGGCCACATTCATCGTCGGGTTCGCTGCACCCACGGCGGTTATTGCTCACCTTTGCCTCACTTACCTCACCGCACCCTTCGCCTCAAGTTTGACCTCGGCTTTGTCTGCCGGGACCGCCGAGTTGGTGGTTCCGATCGGAGCATCCGCCCTGATCCTGGCTGTTGGTCTGACGCACACGCTTGGCCACCGGCACAGTTCCTGGCTCCAACTCGCTGCAACGATCCTTACCGCTGCGATCCTGATTACCTTGGCTGTTGGGGGAATGCTGTTCGGCCGTGGAGACTGGAACCATTTCTCGGTTGGTGGATGGCCGACCGGGAACCAGTGGCCTGCACTGGCGGCTGGACTGATCTACGTTGGGTTTGCCTATGGCGGATGGAACGCGGCGGGGTATTTGGCGGGGGAAATCCGCGATCCGGCCCGGACGCTCCCCCGCTGTCTCATCGGCGGGGCATCGACGGTGATGGTCCTCTACCTGCTGGTGAACGTCGCCTATGTCTACGCTCTCGATCCGATTGAAATGATGAGCAAATCCGAGGATGAAGTGAAGCCGGTGGCAAAACTGGCGGTCAGTGCATTGTTTGGGTCGGCAGCGGCGGGAGTGATCTCAATCGCGCTTGGTCTGGGCCTAATGGCCACGGTCAGCGCGGCGTTGCTGACAGGTCCACGGATCGCTTACGCGATGGCCCGGGACGGCGTGTTCCCCGGCTACGCCGGTCGGCTTCATGCGACCCGTCGAACGCCTGTCGCCGCGACGTTGACGCACGTTGCCGTTGCGATTGGACTGGTCTGGGCAGGATCGTTCCGGGAGTTGCTCGATTACGCTTCGATAGGATTCGTGGCGATCTCTGGATTGACCGTGGCAAGTGTCTTTCCGATCCACCGACGGACTGACTTACCCCACCCCTACCGGTTGTGGTTGTACCCGCTCCCTCCGCTGGCCTATCTGATCCTGGTTGGTTGGACGATCGGAAACGCATTACTGTCAGACGAGCAACAAAAGCCCGCGTTGTACAGCCTGGGAACCATTTTGCTCGGGATTCCCTTGTCGCGGCTGATACCCAAACCGAAGCGGGTGGACAACTCTTGACCCGGATTCCTGGATGATCTTGTCATTGGGAACATTGCTGTTTTCGATTGGCCTATCTGCCATAGGGGGTGGCGATCGAAGCCTCTGGAGACGTCTGGTCTGATCCAGCTCGAATGTGAAAAACGGCCCCTTGCGGAGAAGTTCATCGAGGGTTACCCTGTCATTGAATTGCTTGTCTGATCGAGTGGTA
Source organism: Gemmata sp. (assembly GCA_035947935.1). Classification (GTDB taxonomy): domain Bacteria; phylum Planctomycetota; class Planctomycetia; order Gemmatales; family Gemmataceae; genus Gemmata. The sequence goes on from DASZJS010000331.1 coordinate 2,866, forward strand.
TCCAGACGTATTCATGCCTTCGTCCAATTCCTGCCTCCGCTGCTCAAAGCCGCTCGCTGTCGATTCCGACAGCGAGCTTTGTCCTGTTTGTTTGATGGCCTCCGACACCAACGGCCCCCGATCCAGGACGCCTGTCTCCGTCATTCCCCAGGATGGGGTGGGAACGATTTCGGGCGTGGCGATTGCCCAGCCCGATTCACACATCGGCGAGACGGATTCGCTTCTGGTGGAGGGGAACATCGCAGGGGCCACGGCCGATACGATCTCGGCCAGGACAGTTGGCAACGCCAGCGCACATGCCGCGGAAACAGCGAGTGCGGACATATCTTCCGCCCAGCCAAGCACTGCGAGCAATCTGGAACTCAACTTCCGGGCCGGGCTTCCTTCAGCACCCCCTGGCTACGACCTGTTGCGCCGACTTGGCGGGGGTGGGATGGGCGACGTGTTCCTGGCTCGCGAGCATTCGACAGAGCGCGTGGTGGCGATGAAGTTTCTCCGCGCATCGGGCAACCCAACCGCGGTCGATCGGTTCCTCACCGAAGTTCGCGCACTTGCAAAGATCGATCACCCCCACATCATCGCGGTTTTCGCGACCGATTTTTACAGTCTTACGCCGTTCTTCACGATGGAGTTTTTGCCCGGTGGAACTTTGTCCGATCGGGTCGCGGCGAACGGCCCAATGGCACCGATCCAGGCTGCCCGGCTGATGGCAATCGTAGCGCGTGCGGTAGAAGTTGCTCACTTCGCAGACGTTTTGCACCGGGACTTGAAGCCGAGCAACATCCTTCTCGACTCGAATGGTGCCCCGAAGGTCGTCGACTTCGGTCTCGCCAAGCGAACCGACCGGGACGAAGAGTTGACTATTGGCAGCGGCCCGCTCGGTACCCCGGGTTTCATGCCCCCGGAGCAAGTTTCCAAGCGACATGGGGCAGTCGGACCATCATCGGATGTCTATGGTCTTGGCGCGACACTGTATTACCTGCTCTCGGGTCGGCCGCCCTTCATGGGAGATACTCAAGCCGATATCGTTTCGCGGGTGGAGCGCGATGTGCCGGAGCGGTTGCGGGCGATCCGCCCGGATGTCCCGCTGGAACTGGAAGCCATCGTCTTGAAGTGTCTGGAGAAAAATCCCACGCACCGATATCCCAGTGCCACTGCGCTGGCGGATGATCTCGATCGGTTCCTTGTGGGACAGACTCCGGCCGCGCCTCAGTTGACCCGATGGCGTCGGGCTCAGCGCTGGGTTTTCCAGCAGCGGTTGCGAATCGCGAGCGTAACAGTGGCCTTGGCAGTCGTAATGGGCCTACTCTTCGCCGCTCTGGCGAGGCGAGAACAGCCCGTCCCCGCACCCGAACCGCCAGAAACCAAGATTGACCCCGTTGAGGAGATGCAAAAGGAACTCCTTGCCGGGCACCCCGTGACGTTGATCGGACCAACTGGACTGCCAAAATACTGGCGATCCGTGTTTGAGCCGATCACCATTGGCCCTTCTCCACTTGGGGATCAGACTTGCTACTTCAACGCCTTTCAGTTTGCCCTTCTGGAGTTGTTCCCTGATCCCGGTCTCGACCACTACCGCGTGGATCTGGAACTCCGGCGAGTATGGGTGAAAGAATCCACCCAAGGGAGCGGAACCGATCAGGTGGGTTTCTACTTCGGGTACAGTTCCGAATCGAGTTCGGGCACAGAAGCGTGTCACAACATGATTGCTGTCACGTTCAAGGATTATCCGATGGATGGACCCAACCCGAATGCTCCCCGAGCAGTTTTCCTCCAAACGCTTGGAGTTATCCAACACCCGGACAAAATGCCCCGAGATGAATCCGGCAATTTTGGCAGCAAGGAGTTTCTCACCAACCCAGCCTTTGGGGTACCGGGGATTTGGCGAGCCCTCTCCGTGGAAGTTTCGTCAAATGGAGCTCTCATCCTCTGGCAGTCGGATAAGGTGGTTAATGGGAAGAAGCAAATGGTCCCTGTGGGAGATGGAAACGGGAAAAAGCTCGCGGCTGAGTACGAAAGGCGGAAAGATAGCTTGGAATTGAAAAGTCCTGGTGCCAAAAACCTCCCACAATGGCACCCTCGGATGCCTTTGGGAGTTCTCTCGTTCAAGTCCGGAATTTCCGTGCGAAATGTAACGATTACCCCTCTACCCTGATCCCAGATTGGAAACAACATGGTGGATATCGATTACCCACTCCCGGGTTCACCTACAAGTGGCTGTTCTTTTCAGGCTGGTGGGACATACGACACAACACACGGACCGCTAGTCCCGCCGAGGCTAACCGTGCCGATCTGGGTAGTCTGTACGCTCACAGACAGCAGTGGTAACCAACTCAATCAGCAGACGTATGTGAACGCTACTGCTCCGCTATCCGGTCCCTGGAACGTGACGTTGACGGCTCCTCCACCGCCTGTACCGGCTACCAGTTACCCAGGCTGCACGATCGCGGCCCAGTTGTTTCTCGTTAACCCTACCAGCGCTGGTGCCGTAGCTCAATCCACGGCGGACACCTATGAAGTCACGGTGAATTGCACTCCTAACAGCAATCCTGCCGGTCCCGGTGGTGGGATATCTACCACTACCACTCCCACTCCCTGATCCCACGGAGGACCACACATGCCAGTCACCACCATCAAAGTATACTTCACGAACCCAGCCATAACGCAGGTTATCATCGTCCAGATGAGTCGAAAAAAGAACCGCAAGAAGAACCCCCACCGGCCAGTACGAATGAAGGTCGCAGCACTGGAAGACCCAAGTCAGCCCCAGAGCGAAGAGAATACATGGACCACCAAGTTCGGTACTTCATCGGTTCCAAACACCGAAAAGACGGTCTTCCAGGCTCTCGGCCTGGATGCGCAAGGCAATATCGTTGCTTCATTCGCAGGTGTACCCTAAATAGCTCCCACAGAATGGAGAAGTGATATCCGGCCATGCGGAGGTACTGCATGCGACTGAATCGACATGATACCTGGATACAGTTCTCGGAGAAGTATCGGGATTTACTCGCCGGAACAGGCTTACCTGCGGCTGTCATCCGTTCGGAGCAACATATTCGCGAACTGCTGGAAATGGGACGTGCGACCGTCTCCGAAACCCAGTTTTCGCTGGAGGAACTGGCCACGACCAATTGGTCGGCTCTCTACGAGTTCGCTACGGTGTTCTTCCGGGAGTTCGAGTCTTATGCCCCGGAAGACCTGTTTCCCGCGTTCCGGTGCGAGGCACTACGAAGGGGAGACAAGTTCCCAACATGAGGCCATGCGCTACCACTACCGGACCGAGCATCACTTCTCCACCTGGCCACGCGGTTTTTGGCGTCAGCGCGGTTTCTCAGCTCATCGTCCTTTCCTGGGCATCAAAGCGCCACCCTCCACCACCTATTGACTCATTCAACTATTTCCCCTCGCTCGCCCGCACGTTGCGGTAGACGATATTGCCGAATTCCGCCCGGAAACAGAACGTGCTTTTCTCGCCTTTCGTGGGGATCGTCTTGATCGATTGACCGTTGCACTTGAACTCGGCTTTCCCATCCTTCACGGCAATCTCGAAGTCATTCCACTCATCGAACTTCGCGTTCTTGACGCCTTCCTTCGTGATGTCGAACTTGGTGCCGAGCAGGAACAGATCGTTGTTGCACGCATCGCCCGGCTTGAACTGAAATCGAACGGTGACATTCCCGCTGAACTCCTGGGTCGTTTCGATGTAGCGGTCGCCCTTCACTTTCGGATCGAGAACCAGTTCACCACCATCCTTCACTTTGAACCGACCGCCGAACGCCTCGGTTTTGCCTTCGAGGAGTTCGGGCTTGGCATCCT
>DASZJS010000332.1:0-6093 GCA_035947935.1 Gemmata sp.
GGGACAATGGACTACGAGGTTCTAGGCTTCCGGGCTGCCGATCTCATTCGCATGGATATTCTCGTCCACGGGAACCGCGTCGAGGCTCTCTCCCTGATCGTCCATCGAAGTACAGCCGAGCGGAGAGGCCGCAAGGTGCTCCAGAAACTCCGCGAAGAGATTGACCGACACCTCTTTGAGGTTGCGCTCCAGGCGGCCATCGGAGCCAGGATCATCGCTCGCGAAACGATTGCTGCAATGCGGAAGAACGTGACTGCGAAGTGCTACGGCGGCGATATCACCCGCAAACGGAAACTCTGGGCCAAGCAAGCTGAGGGTAAGAAGCGCATGAAGCAGATTGGGCAGGTTGAAGTGCCTCAAGAAGCGTTCATGGCAGTGCTGGAATCCGATGACTGAGTCCAGGGGTCACCGGTGTGCGGCACGGCGTTAGCTCACCGGTTGACCCGTGATCAATAATGAATTACTGAACGGCGGCTTTCGGATCGTACATCATGAACGTACCAGAAACGCCGTCGCCGCCATCCGATGAAAGTCCAGTTGGCATACAAACGACCGACGCACCTTCACCATCGCTCGAACTACCCATCGCCAGCGAGTTACCGGAACCACTCCCACCGCCTAGACCAGAACCCGATCCGCCACCCGAAGCAAGCCCCACTCCGACCGCAGAACGGCACGATACGGAGACGAAGTCCGTTTATCGCGATCGTTCGCCTGTCCGCTTGCTTCTCATGGTTGGTGTTGCCTTCATCACTTTGTTCTTGTTTCTGCGAACCTTCGCAGTCGAACCTTTTGGTGTGCCGACTGGCAGCATGGCACCCGCCCTGATTGGAAACCACAGAGAAGGGTCTTGCCCACGTTGCGGCTATCCAGTTCGCGTGGGATTTCCTTCGGCGGGAGGAAACGTGGCCGATCAATTCGGCCACATCGGATGTCCAAACTGCGGGAAGCGATTCTCCCTGATTGAGGCCCGGGATCTGAGCGGAGATCGTCTCCTGGTGGATAAGAACGTCTTCAACATCCGCCGACCGCGGCGATGGGAAATGGCTGTCTTCCGCTGTCCCGATACCGACCCAAAAGAGTTTGGCAAGCCTTATGTGAAGCGGGTCATTGGTCTGCCCGGCGAAAGCATTCGGCTTATCGATGGCGATGTCTACGCGAATGATCAATTGGTCCGAAAGGAACTCGCGGAGGTTCGGGAGAGCCGCATTTTGGTGTACGATATGGCCTTTGTCCCAAACCCGGGCGGATGGAATGCCCGGTGGCTGGTGGAACCGCCTGAAAACGACCCCCGACTCCCCCAAACATCCGCCCAACCGCTTGCGGAAGCAGATTCCAGCGTTGTCCACGGAGGGTTGCTGACCCTCGATGCCAGCGATCCGGCTCATCCGAGTGCGGGTGCCCGGTATCGACATTGGAATTTGGATGACCAGAAGGAAGAGACGATTCGGGCATGGAACAGCTACGACGGCATGCCACGATCGCTCAACCAATTTTCTCCTGTCCACGATTTCTCTTTTGTGTGTGAGATCGAAGTAGTTTCGGCAGCCGGGGAAGCGGTTTTTGCATGTGATCTCTCCGACGGTGCGGACACCGTCCAGGCGGAAATCGCCATTGGATCGCGGGCGAATGGGCTTGTGACACTCACGCAACTGGGTCAGGGCGGCCTTGGCTCGATCCGCGGAGTCTGTCTGGAACCACACAAAACGTATCATCTGGAGTTCGCGTTCGTGGATCGCCGGGTTTCACTGGCAATCGATGGAAAGCTGGTTCTGCCGTCTGCGGATCTTCCCCCAATGGCGAGCCGGAGTGAGGTCCGCAGCCCGGTTCAAATGAGGGCTCGCGGATGTCTGTTGGTGATCCGCAACTTCGCACTCTATCGCGATATCTACTACACGCAATTCGGCGAACATGGTACACAACACCCTGCTATCCTTGGCCCCAACGAGTTTTTCGTCCTCGGCGACAACAGCGGAAACTCTCAGGACAGTCGGAAATGGCCAACTCCAGGCGTGCCAGAAGTGGATTTCATCGGTAAACCATTCCTGATCCACCAGCCTCTGCGACCTGCCCGGGTCACCATCGGGGGACAAGAACGGGTATTTCAGACACTGGACTGGTCCCGACTCCGGTGGCTTCATTAACCTGCAACCGAGTTTGCAAGTAATTCAACGTCCACAGGACGAAGTGGAATAAGAAAGAGACTCGGAACGCGAAACCTTAACATCGGGCTGCACTGCCGCCCTTCTATGGACGTTACGGGTTTTCAATTTCGGAATTCGAGTTTCGCTATTCCCCAAAAGGGGTTCTCATGCCCGATCTCGACGAGCAGACAGCAACAGTGACACAGATGAAGAAAAAAGCTGAAAAGAAGCCCACTCAGCATCGCGATCCCGCGCGCGAGGTGATTGAAACGATCGTGTTCGTTGTCGTGCTGGTGCTGCTGCTGAAGCTGTTTGTAACAGAAGCGTTCGTCATCCCGACGGGCTCAATGGCCGAAACGCTCTACGGCTATCAGAAAATGATAACGTGCCCGAAGTGCGAACACGAATTCCCAGTCAATTCCCACGATGAAGTCGAGGGGAACCAGGTAACCGGGAGGAAGACACCTCTCTATGGCTTTTGCTGCCCGAACTGTCGTTACCTCGGACATGTTGAGGAGTTGAAGCCGGCACCATCGAACCGCACTGGGGACCGCGTTCTGGTACTGAAGCCGCTCTACCACCTCCGGGATCCAAAACGCGGCGATGTGGTGGTCTTCAAATATCCCGACAAACCGCAGGAAAAGCAGACGGCTCAGAATTACATCAAACGCGCTGAGGGGTTTGGAGGAGAAACCGTCGCCATCCACCACGGCGACCTCTACGTTACCCGATCGCTCAGTTACCCCGCGGACGATCCCCTGTTCCCTCGACCGTCCAGTGTGCTCGATCTCTGGAATAAGGAATATATGTATTCAACTGTCTATGGCTCGAATCCACGGGCCGTGGACCTCTTCGAGTTATCGCGCGTGGCTGGATTTCCCTCTGGCCAAAATGGGTTTGGAAGTGGTGGATTCGAGATTGTCCGCAAGGGCGAAAAGCAACTCCTTGCGGATCGACGTATTGTTTGGGACAACGACAAACAACCGAAAGATCTGGCTACTGCCAAAGTGCCGGCTCGCTGGTATGCCCCGACCGAGGGGAAAAATGCCTGGCACGGAGATGATAGCCTCCAGCCACGGGCATTCGCTCACGACGCCGACGATCTGCACTGGATCCGCTATCGTCATCTCGCAATGCAATGGAAAACCTCTCTGGGCGATACTGTGGACATGACGCCCCCCACTGATTTCAAGGAACTGGCAACACAGTCCCCCATTCCGATCGACAACTTTCTCGGCTACAACGCTGGCCGCGATCTCGATCCCCAAATGAACCGTGCCACCCCTCGCGACAATAGCGGACTCGATCAGCGCTGGGTCGGCGATTTGATTCTGGAATGCGAGGTTGAACTCGGAAACGGGGCCGAGATTGTGATGGAACTCTCCAAGGGAGTGAATCGGTTTCAGGCGGTATTCGGCAATGGGAAAGTTTCCCTCAGCCAGTCCGGTCGAGGTGGTGAATCGTTCAAGAACCCCTCCCGCCCCTGCAAGGTTGCGGCTGGAAAGTACACAATCCGCTTTGCGAATGTCGATTGTCGTTTGTGGGTCTGGGTGGATGGCAAGTGCATCGATTTTGGGAACGAGGGGGACTATCAGCCCGTCGAGCCTATACCGAGTGACGGTGCCAATGCGGAAGGCTGGGTGAAAGCAAACGATGTGGATGCCCCAGCAAGCATCGGAGCAAAAGGACAAGCAACGATTCGTCATATTGTTCTTCATCGCGACATTTACTACACGCGATCGGGAGGCGAGTGGTACAAGATCGATGACAAGTCGTTGGAGAAGATGCGTAGCTCTGGAGTCTCAGCTGATGCAGTGGAAAAACTCAAAACCATAAGCGATAAGGTGTTTCTGAGTCGAGATGCTTTTACAACGGAAATTACGTCGTTCCTTGGCTTTGCTGCCCACAACGAGCAAGTGCGAACCATCGTCAGCATTGCTGAAATCGCGGGTGCGGACATCTTCTACGTGCAGCCCGGCCACTATCTATGTCTCGGGGACAATAGCGCCCAGAGTTCCGATAGCCGAAAGTGGGGTCTGGTTCCTGAGCGGTTGATGCTCGGGAAAGCGGTGTTCGTCTTCTTTCCCCCGGGTCGGGTCGGATTTATCAAGTGAGTTGCGGGATGGTAAATCAACGGCAATGAGGCTTCCGATATGCTCTCAGGCGAGATTCAGATCCGGGTGCGGTATGCGGAAACGGATCGGATGGGCCTCTTGCATCATGCGAATTATCTGATCTACTTCGAGCAGGCACGTACCGAATTGCTCCGAACTCAGGGTGCAGCCTACAAGGAACTTGAAGATCGGGGCTTCTTTCTCGTGATTGCCAAGATCGAGATTAAATACAAAAGCCCGGCCCACTACGACGACCTACTGACGATTCGCACAATAGTAACCCGAACGAGCCCGATCCGAATCGAACATAAATACGAAGTGTTTCGCGAGGGAATGTTGATTTGCGAGGGAACGACGACACTGGCGTGCGTCAATCGCGAAGGGAAACTCCAGGCGATGCCGGACTGGCTGATGGGGACTAAATAGCCCTCCGGTAGCTGACGCTCCTGGCATGCAAAGAACTCCGGTCGCTGACGCTCCCGGCTCGCCGAAAAAAATCATTTGCGTCTCCTGCTTCTGGATTTTTGGCGAGCCGGGAGCGTCAGCGACCGAGGGCTATTCCCACGAGGCTCGACCGTGCGTCGGTTTTGGATTCACAACGTGTTGCCTCTCGTTTTCACGACCGTTCCGGTCCTGGCGGCGCTCATGTTGTTTGCTGCCATCCCGTCGGATGCGCGCCGGGACTATATGGATCGAGTTGCTGTTTCACCCATCGATTGGATCATTCTGGGTTTGGGCTTTTCGTTATTCACAACGCAAATCTGGATGATGTGGCGAGCCTTGCGCTGGCGCGAACGGGAGTCTGACTTTGACCCTCGTGCCGATCGTTGGTTGAGCCATCTTGCCCAGGCAGCCGAATGGTTCCCGCTGCTGGGATTGATCGGGACAGTGGTTGCCATCCTCCAGACCTTCGGCGCGATCTCGCCTGGTTCCAAACCTGAGCCATCGGAGATCATCAGGAAGTATGCTCCGGCCATCACCGCCACAGGCGGAGGACTATACATGGCCTTCATCAATATCCTGCCAACATGGGTTGTGTCGGTGAGTCGCGACCTGATCCGATCTCTCGGAGGTTACGCGCCCGAGCCCGAAACCACTGGTGAGGGCAAGAAGTGATCGTCCTGCCACGCCGCTCTGTCACCCGATTCTTTATTCCGTTGATCGATGTCTTGATCCTCCTCTTCTGCATCTTTCTTTTGATGCCCTTCGTCAGCGGACAGCCGGCTCCCGAACTCACTCCAGAGACTAAAGATACTCCGGAAAAGTCGCTTCCAGACGATGTGAAGACGCTCCAGGCCATGCTTGCTGAAGAAAAAATGCGGGTTGCACGACTCGAAAAAGAAAAGATTGCCAAACTGACCGACAGGTTAGCCGTCCGTGTCATGGAGATTGACCCGAGGGACGGAACATTGATCTATTTCGACCCGGATCGACAGGAAATCAAAACCGAAGCCGATGCGGTCCGTTTCATCTCAAAACAGAAAGCACTTGCGAGCAAAGGCGGGGTGGTGAAGGATGTGTTTTTCCTGATACTCTACCCGCGGAGGGTAGGTGCCTTCCCAAGCGCCTTTCCCTCGGCTGCACAGGAAGATCAGATCCGTCAGTGGTTCAAAGATGTGCCTTACGGGTTTGAAAAACCTTAATCACCCCAACACGGAGGCCAGACTATGACCGCGACAGTGTTTGGCTTTCTCACGGATATTCGCGCGGAATTCCTTGAGTTGGTGAACAACCTGCTTCTCGTTGCTGGTGGGTTTCTGGTGGGGTATCTTCTGGGCGGGGTGATTGGATGGGCTTTTGGTCGTTGGGCATTTCGCCAGAAGACGCCGGACACG
>DASZJS010000333.1:0-3064 GCA_035947935.1 Gemmata sp.
CTTGATTCGGACTGTTTCTTCCGCTATGCCCCGGAACGATTTGAAGAAACCATGTCAGTCGGCACGGATGTCGGCTGACGAGGAGAAATCCGGGGGAGGGGAATGTTATGCCGCAGGGACTGCGCATCGGATGGGTTCGAACTGCCTTCGCCAGCTTGGGGGTAACGCTGTGCGTGGGATTGTTCGGATGTGACTCAACCGATAAGCCAAAAGACTTGTCAGCCACGAAACAGCCTGGAACCGGGCTACCGGGCACGCCGACACTGCAACCATCGCCTTACGGGACTGGTACGACGACGAGACCAACAACTGGTTATGGACAACCAACAACTGGTTATGGACAACCAACAGCTGGACAACCGGGGAATGGCTATGTGCAACCCGGGCCTGCCGCGACAACCATAGGCAGCAATCCAGCCGCCGGGCTTGGCAGCGGTGTTCAGCAGACAGGCGGACTCAGCCAATTCCCACCTAGTCGAAATGCGACTCCCGCTGCTCAACCTTTCGGCCAAACGGGTGGCTATGGAGTTCCTGCTATTGCAGGTCAGACCTCGCCAAGTTCGTTCAACTCAAACCCACCCCAGTTGCCTCTTAGCGATCCTGGGCTGGCACCACCGGCTGCGCCTTTGTTACCCATCCGATAACGTGCTTCTCCAGAAGCCAAAACTCGTAAGTGCGGGCTCTGTCTACTCAGGGCTCGCACTTTTTCCGTTTGCATTCTGTTTTCCAAGACCGGCAATACTTCGCGAGCGGCAGCAATTCAATACGTGCGAGATTATCAGTAATGATACAAGCCTCAAGCACCAGTTTTGAAGTTGTGCTTTTATGGTTGTAATGCGAAAGCCCGCACACAAGCCCGAAACGCCAGCGAGGGACAGCCTTTCCCTCGCTGGCACCCAGGCGATTCGGACTTGTCTCCGAGTTGCCCGTGGCAACTATAAACCCAAAACCGAAATTACGAGCTCACTGCTTTTGCCTTCTCCAGCCGCCTGACAATCAAAGCCGCAGCGTAGCCCGCCTTGAACCCCGCATCAATGTTCACAACGCACACTCCAGCCGAACAACTGTTCAGCATCGTCAAGAGCGCTGCGATTCCTCCGAACGAAGCACCATAGCCTACACTCGTTGGGCAGCCAATTACCGGACAATCCACCAAACCGCCAACGACACTCGGTAACGCCCCATCCATTCCCGCAACAACGATAACCACATCAGCTGCACGGAGCTTGTCGCGCTGCCGCAACACACGGTGAACGCCAGCCACTCCGACATCAACGATCAATTCTGCATTTGCCCCAAGAACTCGCGCCGTTACCAGAGCCTCCTGGGCCACCGGAAGATCGCTGGTTCCCGCCGTTACCACACAAACGCATCCTGCCAGGTTGGGACGAACTCCCGGTTGAGGAAGCCAAAAAGTCCGGGCCAGCCGATCCTGCTCGGCTTGTGAAAAGTGCTTGGCAAGATCCTCGGCCTGATTCTGGGTCACCCGAGTCACGAAGCAGTCCTGCCCGGCCTCCATCAGGCGTCGCACAGACCCGAGTATCCACTCGGAAGTCTTGCCCTCCGCAAAAATGACTTCAGGGAAGCCACAACGATCCTTCCTTTCAAGATCGAGAGTTGCAAACCCCATCTCGGCAACCCCGGCTTCACCGAGCCGAGAAAGCTCTGTGGCGGCAACATCCACCGGTATCTTGCCGGTGCGTACATGTTCGAGCAACAGGCGGATTTCACCTGGGGACATCCCAGCTCCCGACAAGAGGAAAGAGTGGGGACTGCTGCATATCACCCGAATAGCCGATTCCCACAGCTATCACCAGAACCCCTATTCACACCCAGTGTAGTGACTTGAAGAAAAATCGATGTATTGACGAGATCGCTTAATTTATTTCTCCGGAGAGCCGATACACCCGATACAGGTTGTAGTCCGGGCCGACAGTGGCCAAAGCGTTCGGGAGATGGTTCATGTATTTCGCCGCCGTTGCGCTGGTCGGGGCTTCATTCGGTCAACCACCGGCTATGCCCATTCCCTCTGCAGCTCCCATCGCTCAGGAAAATCAAGAGCATCAATTCCTCGCAGATCGGCAAATAAAACTTCCGATCAAGTACGAGAAAGACCGGAAAACGATCCGGCAAGTGTTGCTCTTCGTTGCTCGCAATGGAGAAAACCTTTGGTCTCAGGAAGCGGCAGTAACTCCGGATCGGGACTTTTTCTTATACACGGCCAAGGAAGATGGAGTTTATTGGTTCACAATGGTCATTGAGGATTTGCAAGGGCGAAGAGACCCGGCCGACATGACCAGAATACCCCCGGATTTGAAAGTAATCGTCGACACTGCCAAGCCGAACATCCACTTCACGAAGGCCAATCGATCTGGCGAGACGGTCGTCATTGTTTGGTTTGTGGACGACAAGTACCCGGACGAAAATCGGACGAGGGTTCACTTTAAGCCAGTCAGCGCTCCGGAGAAGGCTTGGCAAGCCGTATCACTCCACCCATCGTCGAAGTCCGGTGTGGAGTTCTCTGCGGGAACAACCGAGCCCGTGATGGTACGCGTGACAGCCTACGATATGGCGTTGAATAAAACCGAAGCGATTTACACGTTTCCCCAGGGTAACGCCAACACCGCGATCTCTACAAGCACGCGACCTCCTTTCCCCTCTACTGGGACACCGCCTCCTCCCATTTCTCCACCAGTCCCTGTTGTCACTCCGTCGACAACGGTGGTGCCCCCCGGGCCAACGACCCCGCAAAATAACAACATGTCATCAACAGTGATCCCGCCACCTGATGCATTTGCGCCCGTTCCTCCCTCACCACCACCAAGCGTCCCCGCGATATCGCCAACAATGCCACCAGCACCATCGCAAACGCAAGGATCTGGAACACCGTCAGTGGTGCAACCAGCGCTCAACTCGACGCCATCCACATCATCCCTGACATTATCGGGGTTTGGGTCACCAGTAGGAGGTTCCACAATCCCGACCGCTCCAACAGTTCCTTCTGGACCGATGAGCCCTGTCGCAACTCCGGTTGTTCCACCGCCTCCGATGGTCTCTGCTCCCA
>DASZJS010000334.1:0-6017 GCA_035947935.1 Gemmata sp.
GACAGGTTGGCTTCGCCCCTCTGCTGCCGTCAACGAATGGGCACAACTGAGTCACATGATTGTGCGAACACTGACCGCCCAAAATCGCTGTTATTTTCCCGGAACTCGGACTGGCTTCGGCATGTCGCGACATGCTTTTTCGCAATTCTTACAGTCTTCTGCACACTTCTTCAGGATGGAATCGCCACTCTTTTCACAGATAGCCGCACAGCGCTTGCATGCCTCAGTACAACTGGAACAGATCAGATCCACGAATGGTCCATCTTTCGCAACGATGCGCGACGCAGCCGCACAGATCGCAGCGCAGTCCTGGCAAACCCGCAAGGTGGCAAGGCTCTCTTGTTTTCCATCCGCGAGCATCTGGGCGCAATGAGACGAACACAGTTCACAACTTCGGGCACAAGCATCGCATTCCTTGGCGCATGTCAAAAAGAAAGGCATTCCCGGGTCAACGCCATCGGGACCAGGTGTCGGAATCTTTTGCTGGGCAGTTGAAGTGACACCGGCAGCGATAAATATACCGGCGATCAACCAACCGAACCCGAGGAATGTTCGAGTCATGGTTTCTCCCCGAGAACATTGTCCGCTTGTTCCCGCACCATTTGGTTGCACATAAAGCAAAATAAAGTGGTGCAAACATCGTGCCGACGTTCCACGTTACGGAAATCCGTTGGAAACAAGTCGATGATATCGACGCGTGCGGTTAGGGAACCGCTTGCGCTGTTGAAAGGTGCTACCATTTGCGCGAGCAATCACGCTGCGCGGCGTTCGTCGCGCTTGAGCCACTTCTGCATCCCGGCCAGTTCCGTTTCCCATTCCTTACCGAACCGCTTCTGTCCGAAGGCATCGTAGAGCAGATCGAGGGTTTCAAGGAGCGAGCGAATTTGATTGACACGCTCATCGAGTTTTGCCCGGGCCTCGGTGATACTCTCATCCATTGCAGGCAGTTTCCCACTTCCCACCGCGAGTGTCTCGGCGTGAATTGCCAGTTCGTACTGCTCGTTGTGTCGAACCAGAGTTAGCCCCGCTTTTCGCGGCAACTTCCCACTTTGGATCGCGCGACGAGATTCGGGGAGTCTGGTTGGCCCTTCACTCGAAATGGTCTCATGTCCGGTTTGTCCCCTTGGGCACTCCAGAGTGAGCGTCCGGGCCAGCATGACAGTCACCTCGGAATCATCCCCGAGTTTGACTGTGTCGGATTCGACATCGGTGTGATACCAGAGCCAGAGCAGAAACTCGTTGCCAATGAAATCACGGCTGCTTTCATCTGCGATCCAGGCGACATCCTGCGGAGTCACACCAGGCACAAAGGCACTCGGCGCAGAATCATCCACCTGACGAGTCCGGGAATTCACTTCAGCAAGATGATATGCCCGCCGCCCGGCCGTCACACATTCCAGTTCCAGTCCGAATGTTTGCTCGAACAGATTGCACAGCCGGTCGACCTGGGTTATGGATGTGGCTCCAAACAACACCTCGTTGGAAAGTCGATCCCACAGGACTGGGTAACACTTCCGCTTGCGATAGCGTCCGTCCTTGGCTTCCTGTTCCAGACGGTCGCGGGCGATCTCCTTCGCTTCGCGCTTTTGCTTGGTGCTGGGCAATCCGCTGGGGTTTTTCTTGGTAAGCGCCTTCAATTCCACGGCGTAGTAAGCCCGGAGCAGATCGTTGGGGATTTTGTCCACATCCACGCGAAGTTCGAATGTCAGTGTGTCGCTGATGATGTTCTTGGCGAGCTGGAACTCTGTGTCGAGGATGTGATCGCCAGCGGTCCAACCGATTTCGACTCCATCAGCCGAGGCAATTCGTTGTCGTCCGGCATGGTGGTCGGTGAGCCTGTCGAGATGTTCCTCACCGAACACTCGCGGCGAGCGTCCCTTCACCCCGAACCGCAAGAAGCTCACTCGTCCGGAAAAGAACCCCATGATAACCTCCCTGCCTCAGGATGAATTGTTGATTGGGAATTGGGGATTGTTGATTGGAAGAGAAACTGCATCGACCACCCGTTAGCATTCCCACCAGCCATAGTGGCAATTTCCAATCAACAACTCCCAATCAACAACACCCAATAAAATAAAGAGGGCGTGTCCGCTCCCAATAAGGGACTGGACACGCCCGCGACTAAACCAATCAAAGGACAGGTTAGGAGCGCTCAACTGACAAGCACTGCCTCGTGGACTTCCCCGTCCTTGCGGTGCATCTCCTCCAGGATGATCGGATGCCAAGCGGTGTCGCGCTCATCTGCGGGTACGTAATTCTCCCGTGCCCATCGGCGAAGCCGCAATTCCTCGATAAAGTCCACATCCGAGAGTACGCCACTGCTCACCATGACACAACCCTTCAATGGCAACCCGTCCGCTCACTTTGGCAGACGAGGAGAGGTTCTGCCGAACATCCGGCAGCGCTGGAAGTATAGCGACCACAGAATGATCGGCAAGCGCCGATGCAGAATTCATCTGGAACGCTCTGTCGTAAGTCTGCGTATGTCGCGTAGGGAATTTTCCCGGGTTACGCCGATTGCGCACATTAAGACACTTACGCGCCGCCGACAGTCAGTGTCACCTCCTGTTCAACCTCTTTTCGCACAATCTTGAGGATCACTTGATCCCCTGGGTGAAGCCTCCGAAGGATACGCTCATAGTCCTCGACAGAATCGATCGTTTGACCGTTCATCGCAAGGATGATGTCCCCCGGTTCCATAACTGTGTTTCTCGGAATCCTGCGGACACCGAGTAAACCGGCTTTGGCTGCCGATCCATTCGGAGTGGTTTGTTCGATCATCACTCCATGATCGTACCGTGCGTGTCGAAGTTTACGTTCATCGAAGAGTTTAATCCCAAGATCGGGTCGAAGTACTCGGCCTGACTGAATAATCTGCGTCACCACCTCGTTGACTGTGTCCGCTGGTATGGCAAAGCCAATCCCAACATTTCCGCCGTTCGGAGTTGCGCTCGCGATTGCCGTGTTCACGCCAATCAAGCGGCCAGACTTGTCGAGAAGGGGTCCGCCAGAGTTACCCGGATTTATTGCAGCATCGACCTGGATGATTCCCGGAATGAGAGCCTTCGATGGCGATTCGATGGCGCGATCCAAAGCGGAAATGATCCCCTTGGTCATCGTTAAACTCAGACCGAAGGGATTCCCGATCGCGTATGCTTTCTGACCAACTTCCAGATCGTGTGAAGTTCCCAGTTCGATCTTCTTGATCTTGTCTTGAGCAGGCCGATTGTGCGGAGCGAACTGGAGAACTGCAAGATCGAAGTCCCGAGCCTCGCCTACTATCACCGCATCGTATGCTGACCGATCTGCCATCACAATTCGCACCATCATATTCGGTCGAGTGCGCATATCCGCAACCACGTGGTAATTCGTGACGATTCTTCCATCATCGTCCCAAATAAACCCGGACCCTGCGCTCGTTTGCTGTTGGGATGCCTCCTCCTCCCACGGAAGTCGCTTCACCTGGACCAAATCCACATTAACAACACTTGGCTTAACCTTCTTGAACACCTCCACATTCTCAGTCTCATCGTTATCGAGTGGTTCCTTGGGCGAGACTTCGCGCAATTTGGCATCGGGATTGGTGAGCGCGGGATCATTCCTCATGAGTGAGAGGAAATGTCCTCCGACCCAAAACACTGTAGCCCCAAAGAAGACACCCAAGAGAAGTAAAATGACCGAAACGGCTGGACTGAGTCCGTTTGTCGGTGCTGAGCGGCGACGACGGGGACGATTATCATAATCATCGTACCGATGATCGTGTTTCATTGGGGTTTCTCTTCAGGACGCACATACCTTGTTGAATGATACGATATGAGGGAAGTCGGGAAGGATTCACGGAGAATGCGGCACCCATCACCCCCGTGTCGCGGTAAACTCGGTTGGACATCCGACCTATTGTAGACGATTCGGATACACTAATCCTCGTCGGCAAGTCGACAACTTTTCTCTTGGGAGGGTCACGATCATGCGATTGCGACGAATCGGTCTTGCGCTTCTCGTGGCGGGTATGGGGGCTACCATGGGTCGTGGGGACGACAAGCCACTCTCTCCCCCCGGACTGGAACGCATGGAACTGGACAGGCGAATTGTGAAGGCCGTTTTCGATTCAGCTTCGCTTGGCACGGAGATTTTCAACAAGGGTAACTTTGAGGGGTGTTATCGTCTGTATCAAGGGACGCTCATGGCCGTCCAACCCCTGCTCGACCAACGGCCGAAGCTGGCACAATCGGTAAAGGACAAACTGGACCGCGCGAAATCGATGAATGCCGTGGATGGTGCATTTGCACTGCGTGGGGCATTGGATGAGATTCAGAACGATATCGCCCCAGGTACAAAGACAGATTTGAAAGATACGAAGACAGAAGCGAAACCGAAAACACTCTGGGAACGCCTCGGGAGTGCTGGTGGAGTTCAGAAGATCGCTCGCACAATTCTGCTGAACTCGATCGAAGACCCCAAGTTGAGACCAAAACTGGTTCGAGCCGACAAAAAGCTGGATGCCAAAGCCTTTGAGCAAAGTTTGGTTGAGTACATCAGTTCCGTTACAGGAGGCACTCTCCCGTACAATGGCAAGAACATGAAAGCTGCCCATGCCGGAATGAAGATCACTGACGATGAGTTCAACGCAATGGCCGCAATAGTGGAAGGGGCATTGAAAACGAACAATGTGGACCCAGCGGACATCAAGGAATTCATGATGCTACTGGAAACCACGCGAAAGGATATCGTTGAAGTTAAGAGCAAGAATTAAAGCGCATCGTCTGGCAGCGGCTAGCCCGTCCTGGCCGCTCCTGGTTGTGATTCAGTATCTGAGCAGCGCGACCCGTTCACTCTCGACTGCAAATAACGCTGCCGATAACAACTGACCAAGACGAAACCAACTGGTTCCCGTTCTGGACCGAACGATTCTCTTTCTTGCGTTTCCCCTGTTCGCTTCTGCGGTTCGCCATATTATAACGGTCTTCGTTCGTGCGTCACGCATTCCGATAGGTTGAACTATGTACGCGATTTTTGAGGACGGAAGCCGACAATACCGTGTCGAGCCGGGTTCCACTGTCGTCATCGACTACAGAGATGTTGATCCCGCAGCAACACTTGAATTGACCAAGGTGCTTCTTTACCAAAACGGGTCCGAAACGGTGATTGGTCGACCGCTGGTTGAGGGAGCCAAGGTGATTGTGGAAGTGGTCGATGATTTTGTCGCCGTTAAGACAATTACCCAAAAGTTTCGACGGCGGAAGGCATCCAAGCGACTCAAAGGCCACACCCAACCCCACATTCGAGTGAAGGTCAAGCATATTTTGAAGGCTGGCGAAACGATCCCAGTTACCGATTCGACTCCTGCACCCGCTCCGGCAGCAAGTTAAATCTGCCGGGCGAGCGCAGTGGTGCTGAGCCCAGTGTTTGTCAGCTGTTCTGGCCGCGGCACGTTCGGATTGCGTGTTCGCGGCTGATTCGTTTAGCATGATGCTCTCGTCAGTTCCGTGCCAGGAGGGCCGGTCATGCGATTGCGTCTGCTTCTTGTTGGGTTCGGCGTTGCACTTGTTGGGGCAGCTGTTGTGGCGATCGCCCAACCACCAATGCTGCCTACCTCACCATCTCCTCTTCCTCCAATCACACAGCCTTCACCTCCGCCTGCGATTGCAGTGCCCCCAGTTCTTCCTGGAACACTCCCCCCAGCATCACCATCCCCGGCACGGGCAAACGAATGTCCGTTGAGCCGTTTTGAACCTCTAGGGGCGTGCCCGATCCACACACAAAATGCTGTTCGGGGGGCCTTGCTATCTGCAAACTGGATGATCCGAATGAATCAATCTCATGGGCGATTCATCTACGGGTTTAACCCCGCCCTCCGCCAACCACTACTTCGCGACCACGACTTGTTCCAGGCCCGCGCAGCGATGGCGATGGCCCTACTGGCGAAGTTCATCGGCGATGAGAAACAGGCAGCAATTGCATCGCAGGCAATCCTTACTCTGCTCACCACAACTAAGGTCGATCCCACCGATCCCAAT